>JAOZPM010000048.1:0-19887 GCA_029932765.1 Bacteroidales bacterium
TTTAGCCTTTAGCCTTTAGCCTTTAGCCTTTATTTAATATAAAATTCCTTAGTCAATTTCTTAAATTCTTCAGTATAATTACCATTTTCTTTTTTCATAATAATAGATTCATGAGAAACAGACATAACTGTTTCTTTGGTGAAACATAATATACAGCGTACCGGAGGATTTGATTTTGTATCATAAATAATTAGTTGCTTATACATATAAAGTCCATTTGCAAAGGCCGCCTTTATAAAGAATAAACGACGCTCAAAGGGGTATATAATTACAAACCTACCAGCATCGCTAATAATATCACTCACTTTGCTTGAAAGGATATCGGGACTTAGAGAATCCGCTATGCGAGCAGTTTTTCTATTACTATTAATTTTAGAATCGCTAGGTTTGAAAAAAGGGGGATTTGATATTATAAAATCATATTGAGATGGAAAATCATATTCCAGAAAATCAGCATTAATAGCATTTAATCTATTACTCCAATTTGACTCCTTAATATTATGTTGTAAATCAATAAACGCATCATTATTAAGCTCAAGGCAATCAATTTGAGCAGTAGCATTGCGCTGAGCTAGCATTAAGGATACAATTCCTGTTCCTGCACCAAGATCAAGCACTTTTCTGCAATCTACGGCATCGGCCCAAGATCCTAACAATACAGCATCAACGCCAACTTTCATTGCCGAATTGCTATCTTGTATACTAAACTGTTTGAAATTAAAAGACACTTATTATTATTATAGAAATTAATAACAGATTACAACTAATTAATCTTCATCATTCTCAATATCGTCTTCATCGCGATATAGTTCCAAAAGACCTTCAGGAAAAATTACATTAATTATCTTTTCTTTACGATTCACATTTTCGATAAAATGATCAACTATTGGAAGCAATATTTCTGTATAACCATCCTTTATCTCAAATATTGGCTGGGCAGTATCATCAATAATTCTTTGAACTACTCCCACTCTACCTTGTTCCTTATCCCAAATTTCGAATCCAATAACCTCATGAAAGTAGAACTTATTTCCTTCCAATTTTGGCAAGCTTTCTATTGGCAAATAAAGTGAACAATTTATAAGGTGCTTAGCATCTGCGTCAGATTCTATATCCATAAGCTTCACCGTTGCATAATTGCCCTTGGTAAAGCTTATTTTCTCAATCATAAAAGGAATAACATCTCCTTTTATATCAATAAAAACCGCATCAAGTCCGTTATAATCCGACACTTGGTCCACATCAAAATAAAACACCACTTCACCCTTATAGCTGTATAATTTGGTGATTTTTCCTAGATAATAAAAATCTTCTGTATTCATTTTAAAATAATATATTTATATAAATAAAGCCTAGTAAAAGGCTGAAATATTAGATAGTATAAGGCATTTTCAGAACTACACTCGTACCCTTACCTATTGTTGAATTAAACTCTATATTTCCTCCAAAGTTAGAAATTCTAGTCTTCATATTCCTGACACCAATACCATTTGCACTAGACTTTACATCAAAACCTTTTCCGTTATCAACAACTTCAATTTTTATTTCAGACTCATTAATATTAAGTTTAATCTCAACTTTAGTAGCCTGAGCATGCTTAATGATATTATTGATAAGCTCCTGAACTATTCTATATATATTCACTTGAAGCTTTTCATCAATTTTATTCCAATCATAAGTACTATTAGCAATTAGAATAAACTCCGTTTTAGAGTGTTGCGATATTTGATTTACGTAATCTTGTACAATATCGGTAATGCTAGTAAGCTCAAATTCTGCAGGAGTAAGGTTGTGAGAGATTGTCCTAACTTCTTTATAAACTCTATCAATATTGTCATGAATAAGGTCCAAACCTTCAACCTTTATTTCTTTCAATAATGAGCCAATATATAGCTTAATAGCAGCCAAAGAACCACCAATCCCATCATGAAGTTCCTGAGCAATTCTATGACGTTCATCACGCTGTACATCAAGCTTATCCTTTATAGAATTTAGCTGATGCTGCTTAATAAGCTCTGATATTTTTCTGTTACCTATTTCCTCATTTTTCTCAATTAATAGGAGTGTTGATTTACGCTTTTGACGAAGATTATAAATAATCACAGCAAAAACAAGCACAAATAGACCAAATATTAAGGTGATAATATACTTTTGCGACTTTTCTTTTGCCAATAATGCATCTTTAGCAATACTTTCTAACTTACTATTCTCTATAAGAGCAGTTTGTTCAAGTAACTTACTTTCCTTTTTCGCAGTTTCGTACTTTACTTGTAACTCTTGAATTTGAGAATATTTTCCTTTATTAAAAAGAGAATCGTTTAATGAATTATACTCTTTATAATACTTTAATGACTTACTATATTTACCAATCTGCTCATAGGATTCTGATATATTTAGATAAACATCCTTCTCATATTTCTTATAGCCTGATTCCTTAGCCAAAACTAATGCCTTGAAACTATATTTCAAAGAAACAGCTGATTGTCCCATTTGATTATATAATACAGCATAATTATTCAACACCGGAATCATAATGTACTTTGAGTTTATACTCTTATATATTTTATATGTTTTATCAAAATAGTCTTTAGATTTTGTGTAATTGTTCTCCTTTAGCGCTACCAATCCAAGCATATTATACACCATAGCCTTTCCTTTTGAGGTACGCGTTGCCTTGCTATTTAGTGCCAAATTAAGATATTTATTCGCTAGTTCTAAACTATCAAGCTTTTGATATATAGTACCAAGATTATGATAACATTGACCCTCCCTATACAAATTAGAAACCTGTATATTTAGCTTTAATGCGCGTTTATAAAAGTCAATTGCATTTGCATAATCCTTTTGATAGAAATAAACATTTGCGATATTAAGAATAACTGCTGCAATTTTAGAAGTATCATTTATGGATTCCCAATACTCTAGAGCCTTAATCTGCACATCCATAGCATTATAATACTCACCCTTGGCATTATACATAAGTCCCAAATTACCATATACATTAGCTTTGGTTTTATTATCAACCTCTAATATACTATCATTTAAGGCCTTAAAATAATAAGTCTTAGCATCCGGAAAGTCACCTTTTTTTGCATAAGCCACACCAATATTTATATAAATTCTAGAGTATAAATCTGTGAGTTCATTTATTTCCGCAGTTTCCAAGGCTTTTTTATAAATAATAATGGAAGAATCGAGCTTACCAACTATGGTATAAATTATCCCTTTAACTCTAAAAGCATATATCTCTTGGCGAATAAGCTCTTTGTCTTGTGCAATATTTATTGCCTTATCAATAATTAAAGTTGCCGAATCAAAATTTGAATATTTATACTTATATGATTTCTTAATTAAGCTATCTACCTCAAGACTATCAGTTCTATATGAATTATCACTCTGCGCAAAAGCCAAAAACTGAACGCTAAGTAATATGTACAAAAGAAGATGTTTTACCTGAATCATATTATGGATAATAATGTTGGTTAATGTATGAGCAAAACTAATAATAAACAACAACCATTTTATAATAATTAAAAATAAAAAAGTCAATATATTGATATTTAAACTTATCTATCAATATATTGACTTCTTAATATAATACTATAGCATATTAAGCTGTATAAAAAGGAGTTTTTACAACTTCAGCTTTAAGAGTTTTCTTACGGATTTTTATATAAATCTCTGATCCCATTTTATGGAAAGGAGCATTAATATAAGCCATTCCAACTCCTTGCTTAAGCATTGGTGACATGGTGCCAGAAGTAACTTCTCCAATAATATTTCCTTCAGCATCACATACCTCATAACCATGACGTGGAATACCTCTTTCTAGCATTATAAATCCTTTAAGGCGCTTTTTAATTGGATTTGCCTTAATATCTTCGTGATACTGACGATTAACAAAATCATTACCATCCACAAATTTAGTAATCCAAGCAAGGCTTGCTTCAATTGGCGAAGTGGTGTCGTTAATATCATTACCATATAAGCAGAAACCACTTTCTAAACGAAGAGTATCTCTTGCACCAAGTCCAATTGGCTGAATATCATTTTCTTTTCCAGCCTCGAAAATCGCATCAAAAATCTTTGGTGCTACATCATTAGGCATATATATTTCGCAGCCTCCTGAGCCAGTATATCCTGTGGTTGAAAACAGCACATTATCAATTCCCGCAAGAGTTAATACTTTAAAAGTATAATACTCCATATCTTCAACAGAAGTATCAGTAAGCTTTTGCATTATCTTAAGAGCCAAAGGTCCTTGAATGGCTAACTGAGCAGTTTCGTTAGAAGCATTTGTCAAATTAGCACCCATAGTATTTTGCTCATTACACCAAGCCCAATCTTTATCAATATTAGAAGCATTAACAACAAGCAAATATTCCTCTTTACCAAATTTATAAACTAGTAAATCGTCAACTATTCCACCATCATTATTAGGGAAACAAGAATACTGAACTTTACCTGGATTCAAATCTCCAACATTATTAGATGTTACTTTCTGAACAAATTCATAAGCTTTAGGGCCACGTACCCAAAATTCGCCCATATGCGATACGTCAAAAACGCCAGCTCCTTTACGAACTGTTTCGTGCTCAATATTTATTCCTGCAAATTGAACAGGCATATTATAACCTGCAAATTCAACCATTTTGCCACCCATGGCAATATGTTTATCGGTAAAAGCTGTTTGCTTCATAACTGTTAAATATTTTAATTTTAACTACTTAAACTGTAGTCTATCAGTAATTTAATAAAATAATATATAAATATGTATCTATATAATTAATTAATGCAAATGTAATTATTTTGAGGCAAAAAATCTTAAATAACAATTATTTTTTAAACATTTATTTATACACTTCAACTCAATATGTTTTTTCGCTATTTTTGCTTGCGTATTTAATACATAATTAATTATGAATGACAAATCGAGAAGTGCTCCTAGGGCTGTAATATTTATAATCGATGTTTTAATGATATTTTTCTCAACAATGATAGCTTATCTGTTGAGATTTAATTTTAATATTCCTCCGGATCAACTTGAGCAGATTCCATTTGCATTATCTGTGATTATGCTTACTCGAATATTTAGTTTTACAATTGCTAAAACTTTTACTGGAATAATTCAATATACCGAAACACAAGATGTAATGCGTATATTATCTACTCTTTTGGTAGGTACTCTGGTAATCTCAATAATAGATTATACATATTTTTTAACCTATGAAACCATACTAATACCAAGAGCAATACTAATAATTGAATTTATTACTTCTTCTATTGGTCTAATAGCCTTTAGACTATTAATAAAAACAACATATACCGAATTTAGAGCACCTAATGGACATAAAAATGGTAAAAAAACCAATATTATTATTTTTGGAGCTGGAGAGGCGGGTATATTTACATATAATGCACTAAAACAAAATTTTGGAGACTCTGTAGAAATAGCAGCATTTATTGATGACTCATCTGCTAAACAAGGGCGGAAATTAATGGGAGTTAAAGTTCATAAGCCAAATGCATTAGAAGAGCTTTTAAAAGAATTTCGTATCGATAAATTAATTATTTCGGCACAATCAGTAAGTGTCGAACGCAAAAATGAACTAGCAGAAATATGTTTAAAGCATAAAACCAAAATACAGTATGTTCCGCCGGTAAAAAAATGGATAAATGGAGAATTAAGTGCTAATCAGATTAAGGATATAAACATTCTTGAGCTTTTAGAAAGAAGTGAGATTGCGCTTGATCGTACTGCGATTTCTCAAGAACTTAACGGGAAAACTATATGGATAACTGGAGGTGCTGGCTCTATTGGCAGCGAAATAATTCGTCAGGTAATAAATTTTAGCCCAGCAAAAATTGTGGTTATAGATACTGCCGAGACTCCAATGTACCATATTGAACTTGAATTTAATTCAATTTCTAATAATGATATTGAATTTATTATTGGAGACGTAAGAAGTAGGGCAAGAATGACCAAAGCTTTTAAACAATTTCCACCAGATATAATATACCATGCAGCGGCATATAAGCATGTTCCCTTGATGGAGAGTAATCCTAGCGAAGCCATTTGGACTAATGTAAAAGGCACAAGGGTATTAGCCGATTTAGCAAATGAGTATAATGTTGAGAAATTCATAATGATTTCTACCGACAAGGCTGTAAACCCAACAAATGTAATGGGCGCATCAAAACGAATTGCAGAGATATATGTGCAAGCATTAAATAACTTATCTAAAACAAGTTATATTACTACCCGTTTTGGCAATGTATTGGGCAGTAATGGATCCGTAATTCCACTTTTTACACAGCAAATTAAAGAAGGTGGTCCAATTACTATCACTCACCCCGAAATTACAAGATACTTTATGACTATTCCTGAAGCTTGCCAATTAGTATTAGTAGCAGGAAATAAAGGTAATGGTGGTGAGATTTTTGTTTTTAATATGGGAGAATCTGTAAAAATTCTTGACCTTGCACAGAAAATGATTAAGCTATCGGATCTAGAGGTAGGAAAAGATATTCAGATTATCTTTACCGGACTTCGTCCTGGTGAAAAGCTTTATGAAGAACTCCTTGCAACAGAAGAAAATACTCTACCTACTGATCATGAAAAAATAATGATTGCTAAAGTTAGACCTTATGACTATGATAAGATCAACTCAGAGATACAAACACTTATTGATTTATTTGACTCACAGGATAATTTCCAACTTGTAAAAAGAATGAAAAATATTGTTCCTGAGTTTAAGAGTAAAAATTCAATATACGAAGGATTAGATAATCAATAGAACTAACCATAAAAACCTATCATTATGCGTGTATTAACAATTGCTATTTTGATAATAATATCGGGAAACTTAAAGGCACAAAAATTTAATGATTTATTTGAAAAAGGATCATTACGTATTGATTATATACATACTGCCACCCATAATAATGAAATTATATCTCTCGACGAATTCTATCATGAACCATATTGGGGAGGTTCGGAAGTAAATCTTATTGACACTTTTAATTATGGCTATTATAAGTTTGAAATGACCGATAGCATTAGTAGCAAAATATTATATTCTAAAGGATATTCTACATTAAGTGCAGAATGGACACATACTAAAGAAGCAAAAAATAATTGGAGAAGTTTTTCGGAGAGTATAATTATGCCTTTCCCTAAGAAAACCATTATTGTAAATATTTATAAAAGAAATAAACAACAAGATTGGGAAAAGCTTAGTAGTATATTGGTAAATCCAACAAACTATATGATTAATTCCGATCAAAAAACTAAAATTAAATCTTTTAAAATACATGATAGTGGTAAACCCTCTAAAAAATTAGATATTGTAATACTTGCCGAAGGCTATACAGAGCAAGAGCTACAGAAATTCATGAAAGATGCACAGCGCTTTACAGACACACTTCTTTCGTGGTCGCCTTTCAATAACTATAGTAATAATATAAACGTTTGGGCAGTACCAACAGTATCAAAAGAATCTGGAACGGATATTCCAGGCAAAGGCATTTATAAGAATACATATTTCGATAGCCATTTTTACACTTTCGATACTGAAAGGTATATCAATACTGTAAAAAACGTAAAAATACGAGATGCAGCAGCAAATGCTCCTTACGACCAAATATACATTCTTGTAAACACAAAAAAATATGGTGGTGCCGGAATTTATAATTATTATTCAATATGTACAGCCGATCATCCAAAATCAGGATTTGTATTTTGCCATGAGTTTGGACATGCTTTTGCTGGCCTAGCAGACGAATATTACTCTTCTGATGTTTCAGTAGAGAACTATTATGACTTAAAAAAGGAACCTTGGGAAGCTAATATTACCACTTTGGTTGATTTTGATAACAAATGGAAGAGCTCCGTAAGTAAGGATACTAAAATACCCACAGAAATAAATATAAATGGGAATAACCCATTGGGGGCATACGAAGGCGGAGGATACGTTGAAAAAGGTGTTTATCGACCACTCCCCGACTGTTCCATGAAATCGATTTTGCATAATAAGCTATGCCCAGTTTGCAGCAAGGCTATTTCTGATTTATTGGAATTTTATTCGGAATAATAAAGTATTTTATCTTCTATTTTTTTAATTCAAGCAATTCACGAACATCGGTATCACTCATAAGGTTAGTTATACCATTAAGCAGTTCTAGGCAGCCTTCTTTATTACTATTGCATGCAACAGAAATGTAATTTAACGTCATGTTTTTATCTCCCAATTCATAGTGAAATTCAGCGAGGCGTATATAATTTCTATAATTAGTATTTGAATACTCAACTCCCTGTTCCAAAATAGCAAAAGCTTTATCCTTTTGTCCTTTATTCCAGTATATACCTGCTAAGTCAAAATACACCTCTTTATTTTCGGGGCTAATTTCCACAATAGCTAGATATACCTCCACCGCCTTATCATAATCTTCCATTTCGGCATATATATCGCCAAGAATATATTTAAAATCTAAATTATCGGGAGTAATATTTAAAGCCTCCTTTATCAAAGGTAGAGCCTTCGTATAATTCTCAATATTAAAATAAAGCAAAGCTATATTTACAAATGCTTCTGGCAATTTATCATTTATTTCTATGGCTTTATAGTAGTGTTTTATTGCGGCATCCTTATTATTCAAATTTTCGTAACACTGTCCAATATACATATGAGTAGTACTGTCTGGCTCTTCATAAACAAAGGTTTCCTTAAAATTATCAATAGCTTCTTTAAACTTCCCTAAATTAATAAGAGCGTTAGCTTTATTGAAATATGCGCTGCTAAACTCATCATCAATAGCTAAAGTATAATCGTAAGCCTCCATTGCTTTTTCATATAATTGCAAATTGCTATATGTAATTCCAAGGTTAAACCACGCTATTTGCGAGTATGGATGCTCTTCAATAAAATTACTGAAGAATTTTATGCTTTCATCCATGTTTTTGCTCAACTCATAACAAAACAATATCTCGTATAAAGCACCTTCGTCATTATAATCTTCATCAAGTACTTTTTTCAAATAATCAATAGCATTATCATAATCATGCAAATTCTCATATTCGTAAGCAATATTCATATACACATCCTTTATTTCAGGAGTTAAATCAATAGTTTGTTTATGAATTTCTATTGCCTGTTTATGCTTACTCATATTGCCATAAATAAAAGCAAGAGTTTGCAATGCCATATAGTTACGTGACTCCATTTGCAATATATCTTTTAGAATTACTATTGCATTCTCATATCGTTTCGACGACATAAGACGTTGAGCCTCTTTTAACTTAAAAACATTATGATTTGGGTGAATATTTACGGCAGTTTGCAATGCCAAGTTCAGCTTTTTATTGTCATGTGTAATATCATAATAATCAATAATCTCCTCAAACTCTTCCACATCAAAATATATAACATTAGAATCCTGTATTGATGCTTCAAAACGTTCAACTAATTTATTAATATCCTCCTGAGAAAACTCATTAAATTCCTCTTCCATTATATTCCATTATTATGATGCAAAAATAATTATAAACTCATTAATAAGCATTGTTTTATGATAATATTTGTTCACATTCTTTAATTGTTACTAATCAGCCCATCTATATTACTGATAATATGGCACATAATATAATTGTTTTGTTATATTTTTTTTGCAGATACTTAGATATAATTTTACTTTTATAAAAGCAAAATTACTCAGCATGCAAAAATTTCGCCAAAACAGCTTAATTCTATTCCTATTCACACTGATTAGTTAGCTTTCATTTAAACAAATAAAATTAATTCACATCCCAATTAAACGGCCTAACTAACTAGGTATATGTAATTTAATAAAACTATTTGTAATAGATGCAACTTTTATCATCTTCTACGTCTTTTACATACTTAGTAAAACAAAAGGAATGAACCCCTTTTTTTAAGCATTAATAAAAGCAAGATTTTCCATCTTACTTTTTTGTTTATTTCTATCAATCACTTTTTCTCTTATCTTTGTCGCTTAATTAATTTTAAAACATAAAAATGAAAAAACTATTACTTTTAATAATTATTATAACAATCTCACAAACTGCATTTTCGCAAAAGGTATATAATGCCGTAGCTGGAGAGATGATTTTTGGATTTTCTGATGCTTCGTATACCGCTGATGGTTCTGGTGTTCTAGGAAATAATTCTCAAGGAAGTATTGCTGGACCTATGCGTTGGACTGTATGGTTTCATTTAGGTTTTTATACTCATTACGATTTTAGTAAAAATGTAGGACTATATACAGGTATTGTAAATAGAAATATTGGTTTTATTACTGATGAAAGACCTTCGGATAGTAGATTTACCGACAAAGTAAAATGGAAAAGACGTTCTTATACTTTAGGTATTCCTCTAGCAATAAAAATAGGTAATTTAGAAAAAGGAATGTATGTTTTCTTTGGTGGGCAATACGATATGTTTTACCACTATAAAGAAAAAGAATTTCTTCCTGATGGTAAAAGAAAAACAAGTCAATGGTTTAGTGATAAAGTAAATCTTTTTATTCCCTCAGTATTTGCAGGTATAACATTCCCTGGTGGAATGAGCGTTAAAGTTACTTACGAATTAAATGATATGATGAATACAGGTTATACTACTAGCGATGCTGCAGGAAACCTTATTAAACCATATGAAAATATGACATCTAGATTAATCTATACTTCTGTATACACTATGCTATCGTTTAAAGAAAGCTATATGCAAGTTACTAAAGAAGAGAAAAAACTAATGGCTGAATCATATTAAGATATAGTATTATTAAATTGAAATAGGCAAGATAATCTCTTGCCTATTTTTTTATGAAAAAAAAGCTATTATCAATATTTCAATTATCGATAATAGCTTTTATACCCAGCTGCTGCACGATTTTATCGCGTTGTATTGTAGGCACATATCTTATCTTTCATAGAAGCATCATTCTGCTATCCAAGAAATATCTTTTATCATATCACACGGTAAAATCGTGCGGCGATAGCGGAGATTACTTCTGAAAGTGCCTATTTACTTATTGCTTTAATTATTCTATCTGAATTTATTAAAACATCACGCATTAATAATTTGTATGGAAATTCTTTATACTTAGTTGTTTTCTTAAATGCTTCAAAAATATCAAGAAGTGATTTAGCTGTTAATAGTGATAGCTCTAAATCTACATCAAGTTCACAATCTTCAACAAAATCATCACTAAAATCAGGAGCTACTAATAGTAATTTTCTGACTTTAAAATCATTCCTTTTTGCTAAATCATTATATGCTTTTAATTGCCTAGAAACAGATGAAAACTTATTATAACCACTTTCTTTAATTGTTTTACATTCTATTACAATGAGTTCATTATTTTCTAAATTAACTATAATATCAATTTTATCTTTTTTAGTATTCAGTGACTTACGCAGTTTCTCGTCTACATTTAAACCTAATTTTGACAAAATCGTCTTTGTCAAATCTTCAAATTTTACTCCAATTTCACTTTCTTTTATGTTAATACCATTATCTTTTAGTTCGTTATACTTTCTAAAGCCTATATTTTCATAATTTTCTAAATATAAATTCTCGGAATCTTTATAATTATCAAGAATAATTATAATTTTATCTCCACGTGATTTAAGGTCTCGTTCTTTAATAAATTTCACAAGATCATTTTCTGATATTAGGTCTAAAATATCTCTTGGCTTTATATTATAATCCAACAAGAAATCACTTCTGAGCACAAATTCATCCTGTAGTTCAAAAGCATCTTTTATTTCTGTATTAAACTTTGGTAAAGTTTCATTGAGTTCAATTAGCATTTTTTCATATCCATCAATAGAAATACCAACTTTTTCATCTTTTTCACGAGTCTCAAAATACTTAAGTAAGTTAGCTATCTTATCTTCAAGTGTTACTCCCTTTAATGAAGTTTTAATATTTAATCTTTTACCCCAAAATTCGTTAATATATTTCTTTTTATCTGTTAACTTAGTTCCTTCTTTAAATACTTCCGAAGACAAAATAGAGGTTAGTGTTATTCCGTCTATTAGTATTTCTTTTATTTTATCATCAGTACTTAATTTCCTATCAATGTTATGTCTTTTCGCTATTAGATTAACTTCAGGTGTTCTTAGAACTTTTAATATCCTACGTAAATACTTATCTGCTATTTCCTTTCCTCTAAACTTTCTCAATAATCTAACAACTTCATCAGCAACAAAAATTGTACTGTGTTTCTTTGAATAAAAAATCACTCCTATATTCTTAAGATTACTAATTATTGTATCTATATCTAATTGTTTTACAGGGACAACCATATAATTAATTAGTTTCTTCTCTACTTGAGATAATTCCAATTCCTCTGCAAGGGTTACTAATATAGAAAGTTCGTCATCAGTTATTTTAGGCTCTCTATTATTTTGTAAATCATTATAAAAAGCCGTATTTACACAAGCCTTATAAATATTATAGTCACGCTTCCTCTTTTCATCGATATCTGACTTCTCACTATTAATTGAAGTCTCTAATTCTTTTATTTTCTTTTTTATCTTCTTAAGTTCACCTTCATATAATCTTGAAAACCAATCCTGTTTCATAATATTATTTCCATCTCTGGTTATAATATCTATTAAAATATCAAGTTGTGATGAAGTATTTATAAACTCGCATTTTACTATTTCTGTATATTCATCTTCTATTAATTCAAAGATTCTAGCTATATTTTGACTATCAACAGACTTCAATCCCTTGTCTGAAGCACTAAGTATTTTATCAATTTGTTTAATGTTCTTAGGACTCTTTGAAATTATGCTGTCAATAATTTTGATGAATGAATTCTTCTCTAATGATCCTAAATTATCAAGTATTTTTTCTAATTTCATAATATTTATTTTTATTAGTATACTCCTTTCGTTAATAACAACATCAAATTCAAAACTCCCATTGCACAAATAGCAACAGATACTCTATTATTTGAAAATTAAAGCTTTCGAAAATATATAATTATCTCATTAATTTCCTGTGATTCTTATCAATGCCAAATTTAATAAATTAATTCGTTAGTTCGACCAACCGCCCAAAAGTAAATAAACTACTTGTCATATTCTTTTGGCAGCATGAAAAAAACAGGCACAAAAAAAAGCCCTTAGCATAAACACTAAGAGCTTCTAAATAATATGTCTTTTTTTAATGGGTTATAATTATTAAAATAGTTTTTAAAATGTAATCTGTAATACTGTTTACCGATTACGGATTACTGTTTACCAATTACCGTTCACCAGTTACCGTTTACTATTTTACATTAAAAACCCACGCATGGTCCGTAGAACCATATATTAGTAAGCAAACATAGAGAATGGATTTACAAATTCATTCACCTCACCTCTAACTGCTTTAATAACATCCTCATTATTTACATTAGAAATCACTTTATCAATCATTTCAACAATTGGGCGCATATGCTCCTCTTTCATACCTCTAGTAGTAATTGCAGGAGTACCAACTCTCAAACCAGAAGTTTGGAAAGGAGAGCGGCTGTCGAAAGGAACCATATTCTTATTTATTGTAATATCTGCCTGAACCAAAGTATTCTCAACTATTTTACCCGTAATGTCAGGGAATTTAGTACGAAGGTCAATCAGCATACTATGATTATCAGTACCGTCAGATATAACTTTATAACCCATATCCATAAATGCATTAGCCATTACTTTTGCATTTTTCTGCATTTGTATAGCATAATTCATATACGAGTCAGTAAGAGCCTCGCCAAAAGCTACAGCTTTAGAAGCAATAACATGCTCAAGTGGCCCACCTTGTTGTCCTGGAAACACAGCAAAGTTAAGAACTGCCGACATCATTTTAGTAGCACCTTTAGGTGTTTTTATTCCAAAAGGATTCTCAAAATCTTTACCCATAAGAATCATACCACCACGAGGACCACGCAATGTTTTATGAGTAGTTGTAGTACAAATATGACAATGGTGCATAGGGTCGTTCAATAGTCCTTTTGCAATAAGCCCTGCAGGATGCGCAATATCAGCCATAAGAATAGCACCTACTTTATCAGCAATTTGGCGCATACGCACAAAATCCCAATCACGAGAATAGGCAGAAGCACCAGCAATAATCATCTTTGGTTTATGCTCTAAAGCTAGTTTTTCCATCTCATCATAATCTACAGTCCCAGTTTCTTCTTTAACATGGTAAGCTATCGGATTATAATTTATTCCTGATAAATTTACAGGAGAACCATGCGATAGGTGACCACCGTGTGATAAATCTAGTCCCATAAAAGTATCACCAGGCTTAAGCACAGCAAAGAAAACTGCTGCATTTGCCTGAGCACCAGAGTGAGGCTGCACATTTGCATACTCCGCACCAAATAAAGCCTTAGCTCTATCAATGGCTAGTTGCTCAGTTTGATCTACAACTTGGCATCCTCCATAATATCTTTTTCCAGGGTATCCTTCGGCATATTTATTGGTTAATACCGAGCCCATAGACTCTAAAACTTGCTCACTCACAAAGTTCTCACTAGCAATAAGCTCTATACCATGAAGTTGACGTAATCTCTCATCTTCAATAAGGTCAAAAATTTGCTGATCTCTTTCCATTATATATCTATTTAGTATGTATTTCTTAATAATTTTCCTTCAAAATTAGTGGGCAAATTTAATGATAATTTTCCGAATTAGTTATCTTTCAAAAGTTAATTAAGATTATTAAAGGTTGATTTTTCGCAAAATAAAACTTTGCCCTATTTAACAATATAAAACCGGAGCTATGTCCTCCTTTTTGAAAAGGAGGTGGCAGTTTTGCCATTAAATATCTTTTTGTAAATTGAACCTCTATCAAAACTGATGGAGGATTAGACTACAACAATAAATCCTCCGACCAAATTGCATAAAATCTCACGCAAATAATAAAAATACAATTCGCAATTTGCCCACCTCCTTTGGGAAAGGAGGACTTTACATAATAACCTAATAAATTCACATAATTTTCTATAAGAATAGATTGTATATTTGCATACTTTTAAAACTTCAGTTAAAATAGGCTGACTATTAATTAAAACATTTCTATTTAATGAGATATTTCCTTTTATTATTAATCCTACTTATTAGTTTTGATACTATAGCTCAAAAGAGGACTAAAGTAAGATTGGTACGTGCTGACAAGTTAGGCTCAGGAGTATATAAAGGAAAGAAAGCTCAGAAATTAACTGGGAAAGTGGTTTTTAAGCATGGTGACAATACTATGTATTGCAATATTGCATATTTCTATGATAGTGATAATAATTTTGATGCATTTGAAAATGTTCGTATTGTTGACCCTCAAGGAATGACAATTCATGGTGACTCAATGCATTATATTGGTAACCGAGCATTAGCAAAGATACGTCATAATGTTAAAATGATTGATAAAGATATGACTCTTTATACCGATCATCTCGATTATTTTACAAACGCTAAAAAAGCCATGTATTTTAATGGTGGGAAAATAATAGATAACGAAAACACTCTCACATCTGACCTTGGTTATTATTTTAGTAAATCCAAGACTTACCACTTTAGGCGTAATGTTGTATTAGTAAATCCCGAGTACACTATGTATTCTGACACTCTTACTTTTAGAAGTTTAATAAATACCGCATTTATAACAGGCCCCACAACAATTATTAGCGATAGTAATTCAATCTATTGTAAAGAAGGATGGTATAATACTAGCACAAATCAAGCTAGCTTTAATAATAAGGCAATGCTCCAAAACAAAAATCAAAAACTTTGGGCTGATAGTTTGTATTATGATAGAAATACTGGCTTTGGACAAGGCTTCAATAACGTAAAGCTTTTTGATTCCACAAAAAACCTTATTGTTACAGGCAATTACGCTGAATATTATGAGCATGGAGGATTCTCATATTTTGCAAACCATAGTCAAGCAATAGTTATTGATGAAGAAGGTGATTCACTATATTTACATGGCGACACATTAATGCTGGAAACTGACACTAATCAAGAGGCTAAAACAGTCTATGTATATAATCATACACAGTTTTATAAGAGTAACTTACAAGGCAAATGCGATTCTTTAGTTTATTACTTGCAAGACTCTATGCTAATTATGTATTCACGTCCGCTTATTTGGGGAGAAAAAAGTCAAATATCAGGACAAAAAATCAGAGTATATATGGCTAATGGTGATCTTGATAAGATATATATCGACACAAACTCGTTTGTACTACAACATGATAGTTTGGAATACTATAATCAAGTTTCGGGAAGAAATATGCTTGTTCATTTTAAAGAAGGCTCCATGGATTATGTGGATGTGTTTGAAAACGCTCAGAGCATTTATTTTGTAAGAGAAGAAGACAGCACACTTTCGGGTGTAAACCTTGGTGCTTCAAGTGATATGCGTATAGAATTTATACCTGGAGGAGTAGGTAATATCGTATACTTAAGCAGAGTACAGGCTAGCCTAAATCCCGTAGATAAACTTTCCAAAAGATCCTTATATTTAAGAGGATTTAAATCATATTTGCATTGGAGACCTCGTATAAAAGAAGAAATTTTTATATGGGAACCCGATAATAAAGATAGAATAAACTAATACTACTATAATAAGTCTAAAAAATACATTTTTATCAATTAGCTATGAGAAAACTACTTACCATAATTATATTTTTATCAATATCCATATTTTCATTTGCCGATTTTGTTCCAAAAAAGGTAGCAGAGAAAGCTGCCCTAAAATACATTAAGGCTTATTATAATCATATTGAGAAAAATGACAATAATATACTAATAAACAATACTATAATAACAGAATACAACAATAGAGTTGTATATTATACCGTTATTTTTAGCAATGGTAACTTTGTACATATTGCTGCAGAAGATGCATCTTATCCAATATTAGGATTTAGTATTGATGGCAAAATAAATAAAGAGATAAATGCTGATAATTATAATAGTTGGATGCTGCAATATGCAAAAGCTATTAACGAAATTCAAGAGAAAAAAATACCAACAACAAAAGAAATACAGGAGAAATGGAATAGTATTACCAGTTCTCAAAAAAGTATTTTCTTTAGTTCAAAATCAACTGCTCCATTATTATTAAGCAAGTGGAATCAAGATAGTCCATATAATGCAGAATGCCCTATTGACGCCAATGGGCCTGGAGGAAGAGTTTATGCAGGATGTGTAGCTGTTGCAATGGCTCAAGTTATGTATTACTACCGTTATCCTGAATATGGAACCGCTAGTCACTCATATTATCATAATGTATACGGCGCACAATCTGCCAATTTTGCTGCTACCAACTATAAATGGAACGAAATGCAAAATGAAATGTCTTATGGTGGTAATTTTCAGATTGCTCAACTGCTTCAACATTTGGGAATAAGCGTAGATATGGGATATTCTGCTAGTGGCTCTGGAGCTTTCTCCTTCACTGCAGCAAGTGCTTTGGTTAATTACTTTGGCTATCAAAGTTCTACTTCACTCGAAAGCCGCAGTGATTACACTCAAACACAATGGAATAATATGCTTATTGCACAACTAAATAGTAATAAACCTATGTATTACCATGGTAGAGATAGCCAAGGCAATAGCGGGCATGCTTTCAACTTAGATGGTTATCAAGGAACAGATCATTTCCATTTTAATTGGGGTTGGAGTGGCTCATATGATGGCTACTATTATTTATCACAATTAAACCCTGGGGGCAACGATTTCGCTACAGGCCAAGGAGCTATAATAAATATATATCCTGCTAGTAATTATCCTCAATACTGCACTTCTACTTTAACAACATTAACAAAAAGAAAAGGAACTCTAACCGACGGAAGTGGCCCTCTTGATTATTTGCCAAACTCGTCATGCGAATGGCTAATAAAGCCAAGTGATAATATTAAGAATCTGAAAATTACTTTTGATAGATTTGATTTATCAAATAACGATACCCTATTTATTTATGATGGTGACAGCATATCTGCTCCTATTCTTGCAAAGTTAAGCGGAAGCACATTACCAAACTATATCACATCTACTCAGAGTTCTGTACTATTAAAATTAATAACTAACTCTACAAATCAGGACAATGGTTTTTCTTTGAGCTATAAATCCTATGATAATATTTATTGTAATGGGCTTAAAACATTAACCGACACAGTTGGCTCCATTTCTGATGGCTCAGGAACAAATAATTATAATAATAGCTCATCATGCAAATGGTCTATTAAGCCATCTAATGGTTTACCCATAAGACTAACTTTTGACAGCTTTGATACTGAAAACGGAGTTGATATTGTTAAAGTTTATGATCCAAAACCAACACCATCAGTTCTTTTAGGCATATTTTCTGGAAATAATATTCCTTCATCTGTATTTTCTCCAAGTGGTGAAATGTTGATATTCTTTATTTCTGACCCACAGAATACTTTTCAAGGTTGGAGTGCAAGCTATATTACAGGAGAATCAGTAGGAATTAATCAAACAATAGATGAAAAACCATATAAAATTCACCCTAATCCTGGGAAAGACTATATCCATATCTTAAATAAAAAAGAACTAAGTATTGAAGAAATAAATATCTATTCCATAAATGGAAAGATTGTAAAGAATATTAATAATAACGATACAAATAGATATGATATAAAAATTGATATTAGAGAACTCTCTCAAGGAATATATTTTATTCATATTAAGAATAAAAAAACCACATCCATACAAAAGCTAATTATTTTATAAAAGCCATAAATTCATAAATTTAAATTTTCAAGCTAGTAAAATAAAAAAAACTATTGCAATATTGCTTATTGTAAGAAATATTAACACTCTTTAATATCTTATAATTTACAGTATTAGAAATAATTATATTTTTGCCGAATATTACTAATTAACAGTTATACAGAAAAAATTAAAAAATTATTATGGAAAACGTAGATTTATATTATGAGCACGCAGTTACATTTATTATGGACTTTGGTCCAAAAGTAATTGGTGCAATTTTAGTCTTGTTTATTGGACTAAAGCTTGTAAAAATGGTTACAACAACCTCTAAGAAAGTAATGCTAAAAAGAGGTATGGATTCATCATTAATCCCTTTCTTAGTAGGTATAATGAATATGGGTCTTAAAGCACTTGTAATAATAAGTGTGATGAGTATGGTGGGCATAGAAATGACATCCTTCATTGCTCTATTAGGAGCTGCAGGTTTGGCAGTTGGTATGGCATTATCTGGCACACTACAGAATTTTGCTGGAGGAGTTATGATACTTGCTTTTAAACCTTATAAAGCAGGTGATTTTATTGAAGCGCAAGGTTATATGGGAGTTGTTAAACATATTGATATTTTCAATACTGTATTAAATACCGTAGATAACAAAAAAGTAATACTTCCAAACGGACCTCTTTCTACGTCCTCACTAATAAATTATTCTTCAGAACCAACACGAAGAGTGGATTTCTCTTTCGGCATTGGATATGGTGACGATATTGATAAGGCACGTTCAATAATTATGGAAGAAATTGATAAGCTTCCTCAGATAATGAGAGATGTAAAAAGCAAAGAACCAATGGTAGTAGTTGGAGAATTAGGCGATAGCTCTGTAAATTTAACTACACGCGTATGGGTTAAATCTGAAGACTATTGGACTATCAACTTCGCAATGTTGGAGAATGTAAAGAAAGCTTTTGATAAAAATGAGATAAGCATTCCATTCCCACAAACAGATGTACATTTATTTCAAGAAAAATAAACTTACTGTATCACATAATTCAGTACAAACAAAATTTTACTGAATTATGTGATTTCATTTATAAAAAAAATATTCTATGAAACGAGCATGACAAATTTTAATCTTATTTTG
>JAOZPM010000161.1:0-1298 GCA_029932765.1 Bacteroidales bacterium
TGACTCGTGAAACCCCCGAAGTAAGTGCTGGCTCAATGGCCGACGTAGCATTCCTTCTTTTAATCTTCTTCTTGGTGACTACCACTATGGCAGTAGATTCGGGAATTATGCGAAAGTTGCCACCTCCAGTACCTGATGATATTAAAGCTCCTCCAGTAAAAACGAGGAACGTATTTCAGGTGTTAATTAACTCTGCAGATGCAATTATGGTTAGTGATAAAACTGCCCAAAGCGCAAGTGCAATGAAAGAGGCTAATAAGAAAGACCTTCGCCGTTTGGTAAAGGATTTCTTAACCCCTCGTATTCCTGATAATACGAAATACCCTGAAACAAAAGTGGTGGATATAGATTTTATTGGGAAATACTATAAAAGTAAAGGTATTGTTTCGATGCAGAATGACCGTGGCACATCATATGCTACATACATTTTTGTACAAAATGAATTAGCGGCTGCAGTTCGTGAACTAAGAGATGAGCTTGCTAATCAATATTTTGGCATGGATTTTAATGTTTTATTAAAAGCTGACGAAGTCAAAGCTAAGGCTATTCAAAAAGCTATACCAATGGCTATTTCGGAAGCAGAACCTGTAAATTTTGGAGGATAATAATTATGGCAAAATTTAGAAAAGAAGGAGGGAAAAAACTCCCAGAGATTTCAACATCGTCCTTACCAGATATTATTTTTATGCTACTGTTCTTCTTTATGGTTTCAACAGTTATGCGAGAAGTAGAGCTTGTAGTAAAAGTTACTCCACCTGAGGCATCTGAAGTTCAAAAGTTGGAGGATAAATCATTAGTAAGTTATATATACATCGGAAAACCTGTGAAGCGCCTAGCGGCAAAAATGGGTACTGATGATCGTATTCAACTTAATGATGCTTATGCAGAAGTAAATCAAATCCGTGAGTATGTTTCACTTACTCGTGAGAAATTGCCTGATTATAATAAATCTAAGCAAATTATTTCTCTTAAAGTAGACGAAGGTGCTAAAATGGGTATTGTTACTGATGTAAAGCAAGAACTTAGAAAGTCTAACGCTCTTAAGATTAATTATTCAACAAGAAAAGTTGCAGACACTCAGAAATAAAGAGCTTACTGTATAAAATATAAAAGCCTCTCTTCAAAATTAATTTTGAAGAGAGGCTTTTTCTGTTAGGCTTGGTACAATTTTCTGCTCAGGCTTCGGTACAATTTTCTGCTCAGGCTTCGGTACAATTTTCTGCGAAAATCACTCAGCCTGACAGAGAAATGTACCGATATAGGTGTCAGACTGAGTGATTTGCTTTTCGCAAATTGTA
>JAOZPM010000161.1:1398-5760 GCA_029932765.1 Bacteroidales bacterium
CGAAGGCTAAAGACCTATTGCCTTATAAATTCCATCCCAACGCTTATTATCCATTTTTGCACCTATTACTTCTATAATATTACCAGCAGTAATAGATCCTATTTCGGCACAACGCTCATATCCAAATCCTTGGATTAAGCCATATATAAATCCTGCAGCAAATAAATCGCCAGCTCCAGTAGTGTCAATACTCTTTACATCAATTACACCAGCAGTATAAACTACACCTTCACTTTTGATAAGGCTACCTTTACTTCCAATTTTAACAACAGCAATATCGCTCATCTCGGCAATAATATCTAGTGCTTCGCGCGGCTCTTTTCCAGTAAAAGCTTTTGCTTCTTCCTCATTAGCAAATACTATATCTACATAATCCTTTACTATACGAGTAAGAAATTCTAAATTATCCTCTACCACATTAAAACTAGCCATATCAATTGAGACTTTACATCCAGCATTTTTTGCCAACTGCACTGCTGTTTCAATTAATTCATAATTTTGAACTAAATAGCCTTCAATATGGAAATAATCATAACCCATAAAATCTTCTAAGCTTAAATCGCTTGCAGAAATCTCTACCGCTGCACCCAAGTATGTAGCAAAAGTACGCTCCGAGTCGGGGCTTACCAAAGCAACTGCTAATCCCGACTTATTATCACTATACTTAAGCAAAGGTTCAACTTTAGCTTCCATAAGATCCGCCTTAAAGAAATCTCCAACTGCATCCTTACCTACCTTACCAATAAAACCTGTAGAAACTCCCAACATTGCTAAACCATGAATAGTGTTTGCTGCCGAACCTCCTGATGCTTGAGATTTCGTAAAATGCTTAGTTGCCTCTTTTATCTTTTCTGAAGTTTCCCAATCAACTAGCTGCATACTGCCTTTTGGCAAATTATGAGCCTCTAATACTTTATCACTATCTATTTGGATAAGTGCATCAACTAATGCATTACCCATTCCTAATACTTTTATTGCCATTATATATATCTTATTTTACTATTTAACTTAATTAAAATCCTTTTTGAAAAGGCCTGCAAAATTACAAAAAAATAATTGAAATATTATCGAAATATGTTTTTGAAATATGGTATTCTCCCAATAATAACTATTCATCAATTATAGTATATGGCAAACCATCTTCGGTGGATAATATCCTGCCACTGCGCATACTATATTTCCACTCTTTTTGGCCATACGTATCTTTCTCTATCAATATTCTATTATCCAATACTATATTGACGATATAATCCATGGTAGAATTAACAAAACCTGGAGCTGGATACTGTTGCGCCTTCCATAAATCAAATTGCTGCAGGCTATCAATGGTATATAGGTAATTTACTTTCTCTGTATTTTCCCAAATAAACATTCCCTCAATATCATCATTCATTTGATAGGTCATAAAAATAGTATTGCTATTATGAATACTGTCCTTATCCCAAATATCAACTTTTATCCATAGATTTATGGATAATGAATTTCTTAAAATATTAACTGAAAATATATCGTTATTAAAATCGCTACCATCATTTTTAATAGTATGAGTAGCCTCTTTAATATGTAAATACTTTTCGCTATTTATACCCAATTGAACATCCGATAATTCTTCATAAAATTCATCGAAATGTTCCTCCACTTCCACTTGCACAACATCAATAATTATACGAGGTGCTTTATGAGTAATAAATGAACTAATACTATCGTTTGGATAGATAATAAAATTAGTTTCTTGTAAGGAATTATGCAAACTTTCGTCCAGTGCTTCACCAAATTCGTTAGCATCAATATGTTTTATTAGGTCACTTGCATAATAAGCAGAATCAATTATTCTATTATACTCATTTTCTGAAATATCGTTGGGAATATCTACTTTGGAATTTATTAAGAATACATCAGCAGAATTTTGATAGAGTATAATCGTTTGGGGAATTTCTTCTTGAAATCTATATGCAATACGCTGCTCAATCATACACGATTGTAGAACTAGCAATAAGGTAAATAAAATTATTCTGAAATATAATCTCATATTTATCAAAGTTGATGCTTCAGGTTCTCGTATGGCTTTTTAATAAAACTAAAGTTAATATCCATAAATCCTATTTCTTTCAGTATTCTTTAATTAGCAGTCAACATTATTTTTACAGATTACTGATCCACTGATTACATTTTTTAAATCATTAATAATTATCTAACCCACAGCTAACACCTATTATCGGAAACAAATCTAGTACTTCAAAGTTCTCCGTCTTCCTTCCCGATATCAACTTTATTTTCTGGCAAAGCTTTTTCAATCATTCTTATATATAAATCTCGCCAACCGAGCCAACGTTTTTTATCACTTACACTCTCATTATGCCAGAGGCTAATAAAACTCCCTTGCACTGCTTTCACTTCGTCAATAATTTTGCAAAAAGCTTGGTAAGCCTCTTCCACATTCAAAGATTGATAATCGCGTAATGTACCTTCCATTACTGCAAAAGGATGTATTCGCAAAGAGGTAGTATATTCCATTTCTAAATCATAAAAAAGAAATGGCCTTGATGTAGATGCCCTAAAACCAATTTCTTGGGCATAACCCATGCTATAATCGTCGGTAATATTTAGATTTATAAGATTACGATATGTTATGGGCATATGCAAAACCAAAAAATGCTGTCTACTCTTCGTGATCTCACTATGTATAGCAATACTAAGATTTTTTATTTCCTTTTTAAGCTTACCACTTACGCTATTAGAAGTAAATGAAGGATGAATACCCACATCGCTATTATCGGCAATATATGCTACCAGATCTCTAAATTTACGATTATAGGTTGGTGTGTTTTTATCATTAGTACCATAGGCGGCAAAAAGAATAAAAAACAAGGGTTTAAGTTTATATTTTATATGAGTTTCGAAAAGGAAATCAAAGGTGTCAAAAGGGTCTTTCTCCTTATCAAGGATAACGCGAGTTCGCTGTTTCATTTCTTCAACATTCAAATCGCGGAGATTTTTTATATAACCACCCATTGTACGCAATGTTCCTTTATGTTTCATTGCAAAAGCAGCATCAATATCAATACTTGGAGTAAAACTATATTCTGGTAAAGAGAACTCTAATTCTTCAAATTTTAATTTTATTTTACTTGCCAAATCCAGCGCCCAAATATCAATCATAGGTTTTTGAAGAAACTTATTTTGATAAGCGATACTATTTTGAGCAGGGAATCTACCATATTTATCTTTTATAAATGGCAAATATTCCTCGTATCGGCTAATTAGGAAAAAAGAAGCCGCTAAAATATCAAAGTTAAGAATAGAATCGCGATTATAAGTAGGAAACATGCTTGGCAAATCTAGGTATTCGCCAAAAGCCAACTCCTGCTCTTCTATTCCACGCACAAAGAGCAATTGCTCAGCAGCAATAAACATTTCATCTCCCAATGCCGAGAAACCATAATGTATTTTAGGACCATCATAAGAAATGAACTCTTCCTTATCAACTACATAATCTACCTCCACTCCCCATTGTGTATTACAAAAGTGATTTAGAATATAGATTAATCTATTGGTTCTTTTCGGAATCAGAAAAAGGAGTTTATTTGTCATCTATTTATATTAATCGTTTATTATTCCTTCGTCTGCAAAACTAACATAATTATTCCCTGCAATGATTATATGATCAAGCAATTTTATATCTAGAAAATCGCCAGCTTTATTAACTTTAGTAGTGAGGTCCTTATCGGGCTGAGAGATATCAAGGTTTCCACTCGGGTGATTATGGCATAGAATTATGGAGCTTGCATAATACTCCAAAGCATGGATAAATATTTTCTTAGGATCTGCAACAACACTAGTTATTCCACCTGAACCAATTTGTTGTTTACCAACTATTTCATTTCTTCTATTCAGATAAAGACACCATATTTCTTCGTAAGGAGCATGAGATAGCGAAGGCATAAAGTAGTCATAGACATCCTTTGAAGCGGTTATCTTCTTTCTCTTTCGAACATCTGCGCTCTTTTGTCTATCGCCAAGTTCCATTGCCGCTATTATAGTAATTGCTTTTGCTTCGCCAATGCCTTTGAATTTCATTAAGTCACCAGCAATCAGCCTATAAAGATCGTTAAGATTATTGTCCACAGAGGCTAGAATCCTTTTCGACAATTCTACAGCAGACTCTTCATTATTTCCAGAGCCAATAAGTATTGCCAACAGTTCTGAATCAGTAAGCACAGCTCGCCCCATCTCAAGAAGTTTTTCTCGTGGTCTATCCGACTCTTCCCATTCTTTAATACTCAGTTTCATATTTTTAAGTTTTTAATAGTGAAGGGTGAAAGGAGAAGTGCTTTTTACAAGTACTTAAGAATGAAGAGTGAA
>JAOZPM010000049.1:0-19809 GCA_029932765.1 Bacteroidales bacterium
AATGGGATTAGCGAATCTGCCTGTCCCGATCTTTCATCGGGAAGCTAATCCCCCATTAATGAGCACAAAGATATATTTTTTTCATGGATAACATGAAAAAATATTATTTAGTATTTCCTGTCAATACGCCCGACACCTGCCAGTGGCTATAACCACTTTCGGTATCTTGTCCTTGGTCTATTATAACTTTTAATTTATGAATGCCCTCTTTGAGTTGGCTCAATGGAATAACATAGGGAGGAGTTAGTGTTGCGGGGCACCAATTGGAGCGGCTGAGATCGCTTGACGACATACCATTGCCAAAATTGCCCGAAGCAGGATTTGAGAAACGGTAAGTAGCGCAATCGGTACGCCATGGCATTATCGAAAATATTGGCTTTCCGTCCAAAAGAATTGTATTAAGCTTTGGAACAAACTCATCGCCCTCGCCCCAGCCACCATGGCCTGTGGTGGTGAATAATAGTTTTAAATCGTCAATATTATCGGGCACAGTAAAATCTATTTCCAGAGTATCATTATTAAATAAACGGCCATAATTTTGACCTGTTCCTTCAAGAATATTTACTGTAGAAAAAAGTGGCTGAACATAGGTTTTTTGATCTATTGGAATAACATCAAAGGCAGGATAAATGTCAAATTCTAAACTAATTTTATGGCCACCTTTATCGTAATTTCCTATAAAAACACCCACCCATATTTCGTCTTCTGTATTTGGGATTAAGGAGCTTATTTCTTGCTTATAAACTACGTCATTGGCCCATGGATAGTTATTAATAGGGCGTTTTTCGTTAAAATAATTTACTCCAAATGAAGTAAAAAATCGCATTGCTTCAATTGCGGGCTCATAGTTATCTTCCAATCTAATACCATTATAATGTCCTCCATTATTATCAGTATATGAGGGTAATAACTGTACGCTATCAATAAAGGCATTTATTACAGAGAGCTGCTTATTTGCAGGAACAATAAATACAGAGCCCGTTCTATCATAAGCATCGCCATTTGATCGGCAGTTGAGCTTAGCAAATACTCTATTATTGGATTTTAAATCTTCGTTTAGTTTAATCTTTTTCAGGAGAACGGTACCATTTGAAAAATGATAAACTACGTCATTCTCAATTTCGTCAAAGCGTGGAGTTGTAATGGATGTATCCCAGTTTATGGTTTCATCATCAAAAATATTAAGTACTGTAAATCTTGAGTTTATCTTTAGTTCTTCAAATTTGGCATCGCTAACTTCGGTAGCATTATCTGCCAAATAATCAAATTGCAGGGTGTCTATTTTCTCAATGGCAGTAGCTGTAAGTCGCAGGCTACCATTTACTTTAATTTTAAGAATCAATGCGTTTTCTGAAGGAAGAAAACGACTAAAAAGAGAACCTTTTGCTTTCGCATCTTCGGTATACCAAAGCTCTACTTTATTCGAAAAATAAGAATATTCAGCGTATTTACATTTGTAGCCAAGAATTTTCACCTTAGTTTTTTCTTCTATTTTGACCGTTTTTGGTAAATCCGAAAATTTTGTTGCCAATCGAAATAAACTATCATTGGAATTAATAACGCTAAAATTAGTTTGCTCCTTAAAATTGGCATATTGTTTTATTGAGGCATCAGCTTTTGATAGAAACATAATATCATCCTGATAATAGAGGCTATAATTTATACCTTCAGAATTATAACTTATTTTATAAGTTTCGATATTGCTTTGGGAGGAAACAATAATTGGAGAGATTAGTAGTAGAAATAGTAGTTTTAGTTTCATCGGTATAAATTGTTAAGTCACTTATATTAAAATAGTTACCATTTAATAAATTTGATATGGCAATATTTTCTATTCTTTTATGTTTAGCTATTGAAATAGCATTATAGTGTCATGCAAATCATTATAAATATATGTCAATAATTAGTTAAGCAAATGTACGAAAAAACATTAATTTTTCTAATTCAATATTATTTTACGAATACCTATATATATCTATATTTAAGTATTGATAATTGACGTTTGCAAAGCGTACTATTAATATAAGGAAGTGTTATTCATTCTTGGTTTAAGATATAAAAATTGTTATCTTCGCAAAAATATTGTTCTTATTAATTTTTTATAACAAATTGTTACTATATCCGTAATCGTGATTTATTAAACGATAATAATAAATTGCGTTTAAAGCTTACCCGTGATTATAGAAAATTATTTAAATTATTTTTAGAGAAAATAATGTCTTTGGCTGAAGCACCCATAAAATTTGAGGGAATTCAGAAATTATCCATTCAAAAAGAATGATTAATAAGGCGGTAATGCGCCGTAAAAATTATACTAATATGAAACGAACATGACAAATTTTAATCTTATTTTGACCTACATGGGCATGATTAAAATATTGTTATGTGACTCCACCTGCCTGCGGTAGGCAGGTATCACCAAATTAATAAATTTTAAACATATAAAACGAGCATGACAAAGAATAATTATTTAACTCACAAGGCAATGATTATTTTTTTCATGCGACTGCATATGGCCATTAAAAATATAAACATATGAAAAACATAATTATTATTTTAGGTGTTTTATTTCTATTTATAGATTTAAATGCTCAGACAGTAAAGTTTAACGAAGATTTTGAAAACTTACCGATAAATTTTAATTCAGTAGGTACTACAACTTGGGATCGCTCCTCTACATTACAAGTATCGGGTGTTTATAGTGACTCCGTTCGTATAGTAAGCCCTGGAGATTCGGCAAGGTTAATCAGCACCTCTTTTTCAACTACTAATTATCAATTTGTTTATTTGGAATTTGATCATATATGTAAAATACCTTTTACTAATAGTGGTCTTCTTCATGTATCAGCGGATAGTGGACTTACATGGATTCCTTTGACTAGTGTTGAGTATAAAGGGAGTAGTTATTATGAAGTGCTTGAAGATCGTTTTACCGCAGCTTCATACACTGATTGGATGCCATCATCAAACTCTGCACTTCCACAAAATTCTTGGTGGAAGCATGAGATGTTTGAGGTTTCTTCTTTAGTAAGTGATACTGCTAATGTAATGGTTCGCTTTAAGATAAGAGACGATTTTTCATCTGGTGGATGGGGAAATTATGGTTGGCTAATTGATAATGTAAAAGTAATTGTTTCGCATTACGAATTGGAGCCTCCAACTGTGGAATTATTACAACCAATTATAAAAGACACCGCTTATTATACGGGACCATACGAAATATCTGCTAAAATGTTTGATGCAAGTGGAATAGATACTGCTTATATTTTATATACTTATAACGGAATTACTGATTCTGTAGGAATGGGAATTATATCATATGATACAAGCAATTTTCAACATCGAAAAGGAGTAATTCCTAGTTTACCTTTTAATTCAAGTTTTTCGTATCAAGTGGTGGTTATAGATTCATCAGGATCAACAAATATTACACGAATTCCTACCCATGGATTTCAGCAGGTAGCAATTGTGAGGCCATACGATGAGTTAAATATTGGTTTAGTTGGAAATAAAGGTTTTATGGCTCCTTTATTTAATGACTCTATAGATGATTCTAGAAAATACAGTCAGCATATTAGCTTAATAAAAGCTAATGAACTTAAGTTTAGAGAGGCAGATTTTATTAAGTTAGCCTGGAACAAAACTGATAGCGCTGGTTATTTAGGAAATAATGCTCAATTGAAAATATACGTAAAGCATACAATTTCTGATACTGTTGATGTTGCTCCAGGCTCTTTTGCAAATGCAAAAAGTGGAGCTACATTAGTTTATGACTCTACAGGAATTATACTTCCAATTATAGGTAAGTGGTTTGATTTTGAATTTAATGTGGATACTTTTCATTACGATGGAAATCAAAATCTACTAGTGTTAGTAGAGTGGTATAGACCCGATACACTAACAAATAGCAAGTTAACATGGCAATACAGTCACTTCTCTGACAGGGCAGTTACATTTGCAGGAAGCACTGCAAATCCCACAACTGCCTATGCATTAGGGCAGTTGCCTAACATAAAAATATACTCTATTCCCACAATTTACAATTACGATATTGGTGTTTCTAAAATAGTTAATCCCGAAATTCATCATATTGGGAATACTGCTCAGGACATTACGGTACGTATAAAAAATTATGGTAGTGAGACCATTAGTAAAATGAATATTCACTATAAAATTGATGGTCAAGCAACCCAAACATATCCTTGGACAGGATTCTTAAATAAAGATATTTCAACAAATGATATAATTATTGGTACGGAGGCATTTGTAAATGGATTTCATGAGTTAACTACTTGGACAAACTTACCAAATGATAGTGTAGATATGTATACTGGAAACGATACTATTTCGAGACTTTTCTATGTATGTACAGAGCAACTAGATGGAGCATATACTGTTGGTGGAAGCTCTGCTGATTATCAAACATTTGAGGAGGTAGAAAATCAACTTAATATGTGTGGTATTAGTGGTGCAGTTACTTTTTATATCAACCCAGGAGTATATTATGAAAATATACATTTAATTGATGTGCCTGGTGCTTCCTCAATAAATACGATAACTTTTGTTTCGAGTACGGGTAATGCAGATGATGTTAGGCTTATTAACGATGCTCAAACTTCTGATCAGGCTTATGTTTTTAAGTTAGAGAAAATAAGTTGGGTACGAATTAAAAATATTAACGCTCGTTCGATAAACGGATTAAATTCTACAATTATTATTCTGAAAGATTCTTCGCAAAACAATATTATACAAGGTTGTAAATTTAGTACAGCTGCTGTTACAAATGGATATTCCTATGGAATAAAAACAGAAGGTAGTGAGAATAGTTTCAATACAATTTCTAATAATGAATTTCATAATATCGGCTATAGTATTTACTATGATGCTGAGGCTAAGCGATCTGAGTTAAATGTTATAGAAAATAATATCTTTAAAAACATTAAACGTACTGCAATTTTGATTCAACGAAATGATAAAATCAAAATAGTTGGAAATAGTATTGATGCTGATCCTAGTAGTTATTTTATAGAAGCTATAAAGATTAGATATAGCGGTGATGGTTTTGAGATTTCTAAGAATAAAATAGACATTGTAACGTCTGATTATGCCAAAGGGATAAAAATCTCAGATTTTGTGGGCACTGTTGATGAGCCAAATACTATTGCTAATAATTTTGTCAGTATTAGTGGTTTATCATCAGATAATAATCGCATATGTATAGAGTTGAATACTTCTAATTATACAAATTTGTATTATAATAGTTTTGCTTTATTATCAGGTGGTGTATATTCTAAAGGTGTTTATATTGTGAGTAATTCAAACATAGAACTTGCTAATAATATATTCAGTAGTTTTAATAATGGTAGTTGCTTTGAAGTTAGTTTAAATGGTATTGGTGGGGGAATAGTTTATAGCGACTATAATAGTTTTTATTCTAATGGTGCAATCTATGGAAAATGGGGAAATAGTTCTCTTTTAAGTAGTGCAGGTGTAGCTGATCTTACTTCTTTTAGCAGTATGGATTCAAATTCTGTGTTTACAGATCCGTTATTTTATACTAATAAAAATCTACATTCTTTCTCTTCGGTGTTAAATGGAGCTGCTAATCCTATTAATGATGTTTTAACTGATATTGATAACGATATTCGAGATATCTCTTCTCCGGATATTGGTGCTGATGAATATGCATTATCAAGTATTGATGCAGGAGTGGTTGGCTTATTGAGTCCTTTGGAATTAGATACTCAATTAAATACCATTAACCCTCAAGTTATAATACGCAACTTTGGTAGCTCTCCTATAACAAGTATGCAGATCAAATATCAGCTTAATGCAGGAACTATTCAAAACTATAATTATACAGGAAACTTAGCATATTCTGATATTGATACAGTTAGTTTACCTATAATGACAATACCAGTATTGGATTATAAATTTACTGCCTATACGCAATTGGTAAATGACACTATTAACTTTAATGATAGTCTTGTATTCAATCTTTATGGAATGCCACTAATTGATGCTAAAGTTATAGAACTAATAAGCCCTGTTGATGGCTGCGGTATGGACACTAATGAAGTGGTAAAAATTAAAATTACAAATAAAGGGCTTACTACTATTAGCTCAGGCCTTACTGCATCTTATCAACTAGTAGGTAGTTCTACTATTGTAACAGAACCTATTTCTGTATCCTTAAATCCGGGTGCTGAAATGATTTATACTTTTAATACAAAAGCAGATTTGTCTGTCAGTGGACAAGATTCTATATTTAATATAAAGATTTTTGTTAATCATACAGCCGATCCAATTGCAATTAACGATACTACATATGGAGATGTGCTATCATTAGGAATTCTTGTTGCGCCAACGGTAAGTGATACAACAATTAATTATGGAACTTCAATTACTCTATCGGCTTGGTCGCCATATAATATTGTATGGTATGAGGATGATACCTCAACTATGTCTCTAGAATACGGGACTACCTATATTACTCCACAGCTTTTTGACACAACAACTTACTATGTTGAGTCTAATACTAATATTCCAGCAATGACAAAGTTTTTGGGAGATGATATAACAACAAATGTAGCGGGGGCTTCAGATTGTATTTATAAAGGAGGGGGAGCTTCGCATCAAATTCTTATTTTGGCTTCGGAGCTTCAAAGTATGGGAATTGTAGCTGGTGATATTACTTCGCTATCATTCTATATGGAATCGACTTCTTATGCTACAAATCACTCCCAATTTACTATTAAAATGGGTCATACAATGGCAACTGCTCTTACAACGTCTTTTATTACTTCTGGTTTAAATCTAGTGTATCAACAGTCGTTTACTGAGGCTGTAGGTTGGAATTTGCATAACTTCTATACACCTTTTACTTGGGATGGAGTGAGCAATGTTATACTTGATTTTGTTCTTTATACTGATTATGGTAATCCATTAATAAGGTATTCAGGAACTAGCTTTAATTCCATTGCATATAATGTGCCTTATGGAGGAGGAACAGGAGTTAGTAACCTACGTCCAAATATGCGCTTTACAACTTCTGCTGTTTTAGGATGTGCTGGAACAAGAGCCCCTATCACTGTAAATGTACCTTTAGCAGCAATTGATGCTAATATGAGCGCTATAATCACTCCAAATCAATCTTGTGGATTGAATACTACTACCGTAGAATGCCAAATTGTTAATATGGGTACTGATACTATTCCTGCAGGATGTGTTGTTAGTTATAAAGTAGATAATGGAGCATTTATTGCTCCCGAAACAATAAATATATCTATCGCCCCTAGTGATACTTTAAATTATATCTTTAATACTTTAGCAAACTTAACATCTGGACCAATTGGAACTACTTATTCCATAACAAGTGTGATTAGTACTCCAAATGATTTTTATACTGACAATGATACTTTAACTTTAACAGATATTTGGTCGGAATATACTCCATCAGCACCTATTATAGCAGTTGTTCCAACAGCAAATTATGGCGATACGGTAACAATAGTTGCATCTTCTGCCGATACTATTTTTTGGTTTAGTGATGATATTGCAACACAGCAAATAGGTGAGGGCGTAAGTATACCTATTGGGCCAATATATGATACAACAATGGTGTATGCGCAAGCTATTAAAACAGTTCCTCTAAGCCCGTTTGAAATAGGAAATGGAACTGCATTAAATACTTCATCTAACGGTCCTTCTCCTTATGGCGCCAGCAGTTATACTGCTTGGGGATTGCGAAATCAATTTCTTATTCATGCTACTGAATTGCGTGCAATGGGTATGCTAAAAGGAGAAATAGAATCTTTATCTTTTTATGTAAATACAGCCTCAGGAGGTGGTTATAGTAATTTCACCGTTAAAATAGGTACAACTAATCTTACGGAATTATCTACTTTTGAAACAGCTCTTACAACAATCTATTCAAATGGATACAGCGAGGTGGTTGGCTGGAATACTTATACATTTAATACTCCTTATAATTGGGACGGAGTAAGTAATGTTGTAATAGAAACCTGTTTTAAAAATACCGCATGGGTAACAACGGGCTATGCTATAGCTCCATATACTAATACTAGTTACGTTTCCTCTTTAACATCATTTTCTGGCTCAAATTTTAGTTGTAGCGATGTAATAATAGATGCAGCATATAGCAAAAGGCCAAATATTAAATTTACCGCTAAAGGTTATGGAAGTTGTCCTAGTCCAATTGTTTCTCAACAAATTAATGTTCAGGGAATACCAGCTACCGATGTTGGTTTGATGAATATTATAAGTCCTATTGGAAATGTGTCGTCTAATGTACCTGTGGCAATTAAAGTATTACTTAAGAATTATGGTACGAATACATTAAATTCTGTTTCAATAAATTGGATGGGAAGAGATGGTGTTACTCATACTTTCCCTTGGACTGGCACTTTGCCTTCAGGAGATACTACGAGTATAACTATTGGCAATCATATGTTTATGGGAGGTCAAACTCGTTTGTATACTTGGACATCGATGCCTAACTCTATTGTTGATTTAATAGCATTGAATGATACTGCTTATACAGATTTAATTGTATGTATGCAGGGAAATTATACTATTGGATCGGGCATGGATTATCCTACTTTACAAGAATCTATTGATGATATGGTAATTAGCACTATTTGTGGGCCTATAGTGCTTGATATTGATACAGGAATTTATAATGGTAAATATGTTTTGCCATCAATAATTGGCCTTAGCGCAAGTCAACCATTAATCATTAAGTCAATTAGTAATGATAGTTCAGTAGTACATCTTACTGCAAATACAAGCATTCAAGAGAATTATGTGCTAAAATTATTAGATGCGCCTTATGTAACTATTAAAGGAATTACATTTAATGCGAATGGTAATAGTTATTCTAATGCTGTTGTACTGAGTGGCAATACAAGATATGTTAATATTGAGAATTGTGTATTTAATAGTTCAACAAACCCTATTGGAATAGCTCTTGCTAGTGGTGTGTATTCTGAAGATGCTGGCGTTGAGCATATTAGTATAGATAATAATTTATTCAATAATGGATATCAGTCATTATTCTTTAAAGGAAGTTTCTCTGACCGTCAAAAGGGAATCAGTATTACTAATAATAAAATGACGGGATATGCAAAGGATGGTGTATTTGTTGATTATCAAGACTCTTTAACAGTAAGTGGCAATGATATTTCATCAGGGATTGTTGGAACAATTGTATATGGTATTCACATTCGTAATACTCAAAACTCATTAATCATTAGGAATAATAAAATAATTATTACTCCGGTAACTTCGGGTTTTGGAATTAGTATACAAGGAATTGATGCATTAAGTAACTACCCTTCAGTAATTGCAAACAATATGATTACTATTGATAATGGATCAGATGTAGCTTACGGATTAAAACTAAATAATTTCACAAATTTGGATGTTGTTTTTAATAGTGTAAATATTCTTAATGGAACAACAAATAATAAAGCTTGTTTTGTACAGTTAGGCAGTGGATTGAAAATATTGAATAATGTATTTTATACATATAAAGGTCGTCTTTTGGATGTGGCTAACCCGTTTTCATTAATTTCGTGTGATTACAATAACTACTATACCGACACAATAAATAATCAGTACTTTGTTAAGTGGGTAAATGATGTTAGTAGTTTAAATGATCTTAAAACAATTGATCCGAATGCTAATGTACATTCAATCTCAGTTGACCCTTCATTTTACTCTAATATTAATCTACACTCTTATGAAATGCAATTAAAGGCAGCTGCGATACCTGTAAGCCATACTTTAGTTGATTTTGATAATGAGCCTAGGAATTCAACAACTCCAGATATTGGAGCTGATGAATTTATTCTTTCGCCTATTGATTTAGGAACTGTTGGATTAAGCCACCCAAATAATAGTGGATGTGGATTTACATCATCAGATAGTATTGTTGTTAATATACGTAACTATGGAACATCAACTATAAATTTTGTAAATACACCAGCTATAATTAGATTTTATAGTACAGGAGTAAATCCAGACACAATTTTATATACTGTTAATGCAGGGGCTATTGCATCTGGTGGCTTTATGGGTGTTAAGATAACAAATAACTTCAACTTAGCAATTACGGGTTTATATATATTTGATGCAGAAATTAGTATAACGGGTGATGGAAATACTATGAATGATAATATGAATACTCAAGAGTTTATTTATTATCAAGCAATAAGTAATTTTCCTTTTAATGAGGATTTTGAAAGTGGCAGTAGTCTATACTTAGGCTCTAATGCTGGAATTGAAACTCAAATGGCAATTGTTTCTGCAGCTGCTGCAAGTGGCACTTATGGCATGAGATATACTGGAGGTGATAATTCAAACTTTACTCCGAATAGTACTGTTGAAGACGCATATAGTCATAGCGACCATATTGCAAGTTTATATAGTTGCCAAATTGACGCTAGTAATATAAATTCATTGAATCTGCGTTTCGATTTAAAACAGACTTATAGGACAAATGTTAATGAGTCTTGGTTCAGAGTAATAATAATTGATCAAAATGGAGCACATTATGCTAAAAACATAAATGGGGACTCTACTTTTAGACCAAATACTCAATCAAATGATCCATTTACTACACACACTTTTGTATTAAATGATTATGTTGGTCAAAATTTTAGCCTATATCTAGAAGGAGCTTTAGGCTCGTCAATGTCAGCCAGTGGCCATGCAGACATTGCATATATTGATAATATTTCAATTTGGTCACCTGTTAATATAGATGTTAGTTTAAAAGCAGTTTCAAGTTTTGCAGTTGGCTTTCTGGAAGAAGGAACGGTGCACAATCCAATAATTGCTATTGAGAATTTTGGAGCGACTATAATTACAAGCCTTCCTATCTCATATAGTATAAATGGGCAAGCTCCTTTATGGGATACTTTAGCAGTGTCAATAGGAGTAGCAGAGTCCGATACTATAACAATGAATGCTAGTATTGTTATACAAAGTGGAGATCAAGAGTTATCTATTATTGCACATTTGCCAAATGATATGGAAGCTTCAAACGACACCCTTCGTGATAATATAAAAGGGCTAGATGTATTTGGCCTTAATTATGTTGATGATTTTGAAGGTAATGACAACTGGTATGGTATAGGTGAAAAGTCGCAATGGCAATTAGGAACTCCAAGTTCAACAAATTTCACGTCTGCATATAGTGGGTCAAATGCGTATGTTACAGAGCTTGCGGGTGATTATCAGATAGAAGCTACTGAATATTTGTATTCTCCATTTTTCCAGATACCTAATACAACCGATACTGCTACTTTTGGATTTATGCATAAAATGCAAGTTGTCCCTCAACAGGCATATGGATATATACAATATTCAATAAATGGGCAGATGTGGTTATACTTGGGATATATTGGAGATCCAAAATCAAATAATTGGTATACACTGAATACTAATGGTGTGCATGCATGGAGTAATCAAACTAATAATTGGATTAATTCATGGATTAAACTTGATCCTGCAACCTTTAATACAGGTGGAAAAGTACAATTCCGATTTGTATTCCAAAGCCTTCCTACAGCACAAGTATCTGATGGTTGGATGATAGATGATTTTAGTATTGTATTACCACAACAACAGCTTGATGCTGGAGTGCAACAAATTATATTGCCTGATACAAACAGTGAAGCTACTACTGCTACTACTGTTGAAATATTAATTCATAACTATGGTTATGATACTTTGTCGCAAATAGATATTGCATATAAAGTAGATGGTATGAGTGAGGTAAATGAAACATGGTTGGGCACACTATTACCTGATTCCTCAATAGGTTACACTTTCAATATTCAATATATTAGTCCAATTGCTGATTATAACCTATGTGCTTATACCAAACTTAGTGGTGATATTAATACCTCAAATGATGGTAAATGCAAAGCATTAAAAGTTGTAGCACCTGATTGGGATGCTTCGGTGGTAAGTATTGAAGAAGAATATGCTGTGGGTGGTAATATCATTAAAATTACCGTTACTAACCTTGGAGCAAATCAAATAAGTCAATTGCCGGTGAGCTTCTCTTATGGTCTTTTTCAGTCAAATGTGGAGAATATAAATGGGGTGATTGATAATGGAGATACTGTAGCTTACAATTTTAGTCAAACAGCTCCTTTTTCAAGTCAAGTTATATTATGTGGTCAAACAATATTGCCTAGCGATATGGTACCTTCAAATGATGAATCTTGTATTACTACAACAAGTGTATCTGATATTGATAATAATGAATTTACTCTTAATCAAAATAAGCCTAATCCTTTTGATAATAATACAATAATTAGCTATAAAATACCAAGGGGTGGCAATGTACACTTAAGAGTAATAAATATGCTAGGAGATGTTGTATTTCAAGAGGAGCACAAAAGTGTGGCTGGCGAATTCTCCAAAGAGTTTAATTTTTCATCCTTAAATCCTGGTATTTATTATTACAGTATAGTATTTGAAGGACGTAGGTTGACTAAAAAGATGATCATTTATTAGACGAGAGTAAGATAAGCCCGTAACAAAACTATAAATACAAAAAAGTCTTCCCTTTCGAGAAGACTTTTTTTATGTTTCATCGGTATAAATTGTTAAGTGTTTTGATATTAATAGTTAAACTTCCTTTTTCAGAAGGAATAAATGCAATTTTCTTAGATTTATTGGGTAACATATCAAAATAATTCTCTGATAGTTTTCCTTCCAGATTTGTAATTATTTCTACATTTTTTGCTAGTGCATTAGCTTGTAAGTTGATTATATAAATACTATCCTTCTTCTCAATATTTATATCAAAACCAACTTTTCTTAAAGGTATTTCTTTAGGTTTTTGGAAATAGTAAAACTCTTCGTCAAGAGAAGCTGTACCATTAATAAGCTCAAAATATAGGAACGATTCAGATGATTTAATATCATTAGAAAATTTATAAACCATTGTGTTTTGGGCTTTACTTACAATAAATTTTATGGAGTCATAAAACAATATCGTATTGTCAAAACCATAATGCATTATATTTAATTTTAGACTTTGTGGAGGTTCTATTTCCGAAATTGCATAAACATATAAGCTGTCATTTCTTTCTTCACATGAGATTATTATTGGTTTATAGGCCTCTTTTACAAAATAGTGTAGGGCTTTTCTTCTACCGTAATAATCTATAGACGACCATGAGCTAACAGGCCAAGCGTCATTAAATTGCCAGTATAGTGTTCCCATACAATGAGGCTTATTTCTTCTATGAGCTTCTATTGCTTTTGTTATTCCTTCGGCTTGCGTTAGTTGACTTAGATAAATATAATCCTTAAAATCATAGGTAGTTTTATAATCTCTTTGCAAATATTCGTCAATGGTTTCGTATCCTGTAGGATGTTTTTGATGTGTCGCCATACTAGGCGATGATAAGCTAAGTTCCTGCTTGGAAGTGTATTCTTTTATGCTTCTTATATTTGGAATAGACTGAAAGCCATATTCACTCATAAATCGTCCTACTTTAGTATTGAAAACCTCAAAAGGCTCATGTCCCCACCATACTCCCCAATAGTGTGAGTCACCGTGGGTGAAGTTCTCATCATGTCCCCAACCATAAGTTGGTGATGATGGATGGTAGTTATGCTGCTCGTCATATTTTGCCACTAAATTTGGTAATAAATTTTCAAAAAGGGCTAAATAATTACTCCAAAGTTCAATACTATCCTCCTTTGAATAACCAAATTGCTTTTGCCAGCCCCAATCTTTCCATCCGTTATCTACTTCGTTATTTCCACACCAAAGAGCAAGACTCGCATGATTTCTTAATCTGATAATATTATCCTTTGCTTCATTTTCCACATTTTTCATAAAAGCAGAATCGCCAGGGTACATATTGCAAGCAAACATAAAATCTTGCCATACCATTATTCCATTTTTGTCGCAAAGGTCATAAAAGTCATCACTTTCGTAAATTCCTCCACCCCAGACTCTGAGCATATTAAAGTTTGCCCAAACGGCTTCGTCAATCAATGCTTTATAGGTTGCTTTTGAAACTCGTGGCAGGAAATTGTCAGCAGGAACAAAATTTGCTCCTTTTATAAAAACATCTTTGCCATTAAGCCTAAAAAAGAAGCTTTTTCCAATATCATCATCTTCTTGCACCAATTCAATGCTTCGTATTCCTATTGTTTCCTTTTGAATATCAATATTTGATTTGTCTTTTATTAGTCTGAATTCTAAATTATAAAGATGTGCTTCTCCCATTCCATTACACCACCATAATTTTGGATTTTTTATATTGAAATCTACTGAATAATTGTGCTTTCCTTTTGTTAGCTCTAGGGTTTGCTTAGAATATATTTCTAGTATTTCTGAATTAATAATTTCGATACTGAATTCACCATTTACATCAGAGCTTAAATCTAAATTAGCAGTAAAATTTGCATTTAGAGAATCTATTTCTTTTTGAAGAATATGTACATTATTAATTTTAGCATTATTCCACGAATCCAAATAAACGCGTTTCCAAATTCCAGAACTAAGAAATTTTGCTCCCCAATCCCAGCCAAAATGATAGGGTGCTTTTCGTGCAAAACCTCTTTTTTGTGGCAATATATATTGCAGTTGAGCAGCCAAGGAATCAATTACTTTTTCGGGAGCATCGAAAACAATGCGTAAATTATTATCCTCTAACTTTAAAATAGACTTAATATCAATGCGCCATTGTCGGTACATATTGTCTGCCGAGAGTATTAAACTGCCGTTTAAATATATTTCAGCATAGGTATCTAAGCCATCAAATACCAAGTCGGTATTCTTGTAAATATCTTTATTATACATATCAAAAGTACAACGATATTCCCAATTTTGCTCACCAATCCATTGCAATTGTTGCTCATTAGTACTATCAAAAGGATCAGGAATGATATTATTATTAAAAAGATCGAGGTGAATAACACCAGGAACTTCAGCTTTAAGCTCAATGCTATCGTTAGTAGATTTAAATTTCCATCCAGAGTTTAACTCAACTTTTATTCTAGATTTATTTTCGGTATTGCACGAAAATAGAAATAGACTAATAATAAATATGGAGTAAAATATTTTCAAACTGTGATTGTTAAATAAAAGTCTTATAACTTCAACAAAACTATGAAAAATCGGTTATGGTTTTTATATATTTTTGTACAAATTAACAACTTTGATTATGACTACAAAACAACAATCGTCCTCCATGGGGCCAATAATAATAATAGGAATACTATTCTTTGTATTTGGATTTGTAACATGGCTAAATGCTACCTTAATTCCATATTTGAGAATTAGTTGTGAGCTTACTAGTTTTGAGAGTTATTTGGTAACCATGGCTTTCTATATTTCATATTTTGTAATGGCCTTGCCTTCATCATTTATTCTTAATAAAGTAGGTTTTAAGAATGGCATGTCATTAGGTTTATTGACTATGGCTGTTGGAGCGCTAATATTTATTCCTGCTGCTATTACTAGGGAGTACAGCTATTTTCTTATCGGATTATTTGTGCAAGGAACGGGCTTAGCGATATTGCAAACTGCGGCTAATCCTTATGTTACTATTGTAGGTCCTATAGAGAGTGCTGCCAAGCGAATAAGTATAATGGGAGTTGCCAATAAGGTGGCGGGAATTCTCAGCCCTATAATTCTTGGAGCAATAGTGCTTGATGGTACTGATGATTTAGTGAAACAACTCACTACAATGGATGCAGTTCAAAAAACCATTGAGCTGGATGCACTTTCGGCTAAAGTGATGATGCCATATATGGTTATAGCAATTGCTTTAGTTGCTTTAGCGGCTTTTGTGAAGTATTCTAATCTTCCAGAAATTGATGATCAAGATGAGGAGGTAGCAGATGGCCTTAGTAATAATAAAACATCAGTTCTTCAGTTTCCAAATTTGGTATTGGGAGTAATCGCTTTATTTCTTTATGTTGGGGCTGAGGTTATTGCTGTGGATACGCTTATTTCTTATGGTAGTAGTTTGGGCTTTGAAATGTCGGAAGCAAAATTCTTTTCTTCTTTTACTTTAGGAGCAATGATTTTTGGTTATTTTCTTGGTATTGCACTAATTCCTAAAGTATTATCTCAGTCGAAGGCCCTTATGATAATGGCTGTAGTAGGTGTAGTATTTGTTATTATTGCAATGGCAAGCTCGGGCTTTACGTCCATACTTTTTATTGCGGCATTAGGGCTTGCAAATTCAATAATGTGGCCAGCAATATGGCCTTTGGCAATTAATGGATTGGGGAAATTTACTAAGCAAGGCAGTGCTCTTCTTATTATGGCAATCTCTGGTGGCGCAATTATGCCTCTTATTTATGGTGCCCTTTCCGGGGCTAATATGCTTGGCTCTCAAATTGCCTATGTAATTCTTATTCCATCGTATTTGTTTATCCTTTATTATGCTTGGTCGCAGAATAAGGCAGAATAATTTTTTTTGTAAAAAAAACTTAAATCTATAGAGTTTTCATGTATCTAATAAATAGTCTGTAATACAAGTATTAATATAATGTTGAATAGAATATTTAGAAATAAATACTTATTATTAAGTCTTCAGTTTTTTACACTGATAGTGTTTGTATTGCTTATTTATGGAAGTATTGGAATTGCTACTGACGATGCTAGTTTTGCAAAAATACTACGCAATACCAACCTTCCCAACCTTATTGTGTGGTCGTATTGGTGGCCTATAATAATTGCCTCTGCAATAATTTTTGGGCGTTATTGGTGCTCCATTTGTCCTATGGAATTGATTACATCTTTCTTTGGGAAAATAGGGTTTCGTAATAAACCTAGCAATTTTATGAAATCAGGGTGGATAATTACTCTTTTTTATGCAATAGTACTAATACTAGGAATTCATACTTTCGCCATTCATCGTATACCGCAATATATGGCTATATATATGCTTGTTTTGTTTGCAACGGCTGTTATAGTAGGCCTTATTTGGGAGAAGCGAACTTTCTGTACTCACGTTTGTCCAATTGGGCATTTACTGGGGCTTTATTCACTGCTGTCGTTTAATAAATTGGGCGTTAAGGATACTGATGTCTGCAAAAACTGTAAAACAAAGGACTGTATTAGTAAAGCTAATCATTATAAATTTAATGCTCGCTCTTGTACTTCAGAATTATATCCTCCTATGATTAGTAATAATAGTGATTGTATCCTTTGCGGACAGTGTTTTAAATCTTGCACAAAAGATAATGTGATAATACAAAAACGAAGATTTGCGGCTGATTTATTTACAAATATTAGTTTGCGATGGTCCGAAATTGCTTTTTTTATGATTGTAAGTGGTTTTGTGGTTTACGAATTACTATCGGAATGGTCGGTTAGTAAAGAAATAGTAATGACAATTCCAAATTATATAAATGGGAGTTTAGGTATTTTGGGAAGTGCAAAGGGGACAGTAAAAGCAATAATACTGTTTGTAATACTTCCACTGATTTTTTTCTCAATATTTGGTATTCTTAAAAAAATAGTGGCTAATGAAAAATGGAAAAGTGCATTCAATCAGTTGGTATTAGCATTGCTACCTATAGCAGCAAGTATGCATTTATTAAAAGCTATACTTAAAACTACATCTCGTATTCCTTATTGGGAATTTGTTGTTTCTGATCCCAGTGGAGTAGAATCTGCTACGAAAATAATGTCGAATCCCGAATTAGTAAAGAACAATTATCTAATAAATATACTGGCTCCCAGTATAGATGTTATTTCTGTTGTTCTGCCAATTTTAGGATTATTTCTTTCAATTTTAGTAATTATAAAACAGGCTCATAATAATATTAGTTCAAGAGTTATTTCTTTTATAGCAGCTAGTTTATATGTCTTAATTTTTATAATTACTATGCTTGAATGGAGGTGGCTTTATTAATAATAGTTATAACTAAAAACCCATCAACTCTTTATTAAAGAATTGATGGGTTTATTATTAAGTAAATAAATTTTACTTAAATATTTTATTATAATTATCTAGCAATATTAAATTTAGTAACAGAAGCATTAACTCTTACAATATAAGTACCAGCAGCAAAGTTACTAGTATTTATTTCTTGCAATTTAGTAGCTTCTTCAATTGTATAAACAACTTTACCAGTAATATCTAATATTATAATTTTCTGGTTTTCAGCATTAGCAATTGTTACTAATTCGTTTGCAGGATTAGGATATATAGAAAGCTTAGCTACTTTATTAATATTCTTTAAGGAAGTAGTATTACTTACTGAAACATTATCAATACCTAAACCAAACATATCATATGTATCATGGTGTCTGAAAGCAATCCAGATATCTCCAGAATAAGAAGCTAGACTTATATTTCGATACACATCACTATCATCTACTAATGTTTCATTAAATTCTGCAGTAGTAAAGTCGCTAGGTGTATTTCCAGTTGTAGAAATATAAACTGAATATTGCTCAGCAGCATAATTGGCATCAAAAGATTTTGCATTCCAACTTAAATAAGGAGTCGTTAGACTTGAAATGTCAATTTTATTTGATATTACCCAGTTGTCAGGGTTAAGTGCCGTTGCACTAGGGTTGTCATACGAAAATGAGTTTAATGAAGGATTTCCAGTTACAACTTCGGTAAATGCCCAGTCAAAACCATCACCATCAACGTCATATAATTGCCAACAGCCAATGCCACTTGTCATATCATCAGTCCAAGGAGCAGTAATAGGAGCAGAGCAATCTTTAGATGTTGTAAAAGAAGAAGAAGTCCATGTACTTACAGTACTACTACCACAATCTGTTTGTATATAAACATAGTATTCGGTAAGTTCTGTTAAACCTGTAAGGCTATATGAAGCAGTAGTTGCAGCTCCATCATAAATATCACCTGTTCCAGTAGCTGGATCAATTACTGTTGAAGATACTTTAAGATTCCATGCAGAAGCGCTAGATGTCCATGCAATATCTGTAGAATTAAAAGTAGTATTTGTATATACAATAGCTGAAGGAGGGAAGCAAGTCATTGCTGCATCCGATATTATAGCTTTTATATTCCAGTTAGCATCTACTGAACCACCAGTAAGATCCAATAAAGAACTCCATGAGCCAAAATTCATTATGTCGCCATAACCATTTGTTTCACGTGGACCAGCATCAGTTCCTGCAGGATAGCCACCAATTGTAACTAGCTCATATCCAACATAAAGATCATCTGCTGTAATAGCATACGAAGTTGTTAATATAACATTATTCCAACCTTCGACTAAGCCAGTAACAACTTGAGTATATACAGCAGTAGTAGTATCATTATAAAGTTGTATTTCTGCAGTAGAAACATTACTAACACCACTAATATAAAATTGTACTTCAGTAAGGAAGTTTCCAACTAGTGGAGTCATTACTGTTGATGGGTGTAAAGCGAAAACACCAAAGGTAGCAGCTGTTCCAGTACCAATACTGTTATCATTTATTCCGTCGTAACTAAGTGTTGCAACTACTGTCTTTGAGTTGTTAGTAGCGGCCAAAGATTTAGATTTAACAGACGAAAGCACGCCTGCAGTATTACCTACATTCTTTGTTAATTGCGCGAAAGAAGTACCAATAAATAATACTGCAATCATTAAAATAGTAAAATGCTTCATATTTGTAATTTTAGTTAATAATTTATGATTTTAACAAAAGTAATGTTTTTTTGGATAAGCATAATAAATTTTTATAAAAAAAAGCTCCAATCAAATTAATGATTAGAGCTTTATTATTTAGAAAAAATATAGATTACATTAATTTCATATCATCAA
>JAOZPM010000050.1:0-1268 GCA_029932765.1 Bacteroidales bacterium
CGTTCACAAAGAGAATTTGGATCAAAATACGATTAAATCATTAATAAACATATATATTAGAGTTATGTATTTATATTTCTAAATTAAAGATTCCACTCTAATTCCTGTAGTGCTAAATTTAGTAGCAATATTTTGTCTAATTTAGAGGTCTAATTAATTAATACTAGTATATGAGGTTGATTATTATTGTTGCGTTTTTTTCTGTTTTTTCGATTGTCAAATCACAAGACACAACAAATTCAGTACTTACTAACGAACAGAAGGTTTATGGATTGTCATTTATATGGCAGGAAATGAATTATAATTTCCCGTATTTGGTTAATAGCAAAATTGATTGGGATAGTGCTTATTTAGCAAATATCCCAAAAGTAGAAGCGTCAAATTCCTTATTTGAATATTCTAAGTGATATCTTGAATCAGTTTCACGAAGGACATACTACTATTGATTTTCCTGATGAAATAAAGGAAGGCAATTATCTGGGTAATATAGCAATAAGCTGTTTTTATTCTGAGAATAGTTTTTATGTAAACGGCTTTGGTGACGAATACAAAGACCAATTGCAACTTGGTGATAAGGTTGTGGCGATTAATGGTATGGAAACAAATACTTACTTTGATAAATGTGTGTATCCTAAAAATAATTTGCCATATCAAAGTGCAAAAAACTATTTGGCAAATAGGAGGTTATTTGTAGGTAATGTAGATGATAGTTTACATATAAAACTACAGAATAAAAAAGGTAAAATAAATTTGTTGACAGCAAAGAGAAGTCCCCTTAGAATAAAACATAACTTTGTGCATAAAGTACCTGATATGTATACTGACAGTTTGTTTGAATACCGAGAATTAGATGATTTTTCATATGTACGTATAGGAGGATTCTTAAATAATACTACAAGTATTGAGTTTGCTAAAATAATTGACGAATTAAGGCCCTCAAAAGGAATTGTGTTTGATTTACGGGGAAATCCTGGTGGTAATTCGCAATTTGCGCAAAGTATTGTTCAATATTTTAGTGCTGAAAAGAAAATCAAATATTGGGGGGGCTTTAATAAAATGAATAAAAGTAATTATAGAGCTTATAGTATGTACAAACGCTCAGAAACAGACACGAGTTTGCAAATGAAGAAGTACTATGATTATTATTCGAGCTATGCTACATATTCGCATTTGGAAGGTGGCTATCAGTATGAATATACTAATACAAGTAAAGGGGGACTTAAGGATATACCTGTAGTGGTTTTGGTAAATTCTCGCACTGCTTCTTC
>JAOZPM010000050.1:1368-19751 GCA_029932765.1 Bacteroidales bacterium
GGGGACTTAAGGATATACCTGTAGTGGTTTTGGTAAATTCTCGCACTGCTTCTTCACCCTTTAGTCCCCATAGTTATCGGGAGGGGAAAAGAAAAGTGGAATGTAATTTATATTTGAGCTAACAAAAATACCTTAATACTATTTATATGATTCTTAATATAATTAGCCCTGGGTTTTAACCCACGGCTAATTTGTGAATACAAGAATATTTTGGCGGTATTTTTGTTTTTCACAAAAATGATGACAAAATATGGGCATATTTTAGATTAATAAAAGCAGACAAATTACCCAATACCTTTGTGTATAAAATTGTTTGAAAGAAACAAAAATATACTTGCAAACATCTGTTTTAATAATTATTTTTGCTACAAATAGAAATAAAAGCATGGCAGAAGTAAAATATAATGAAGATAGCATAAAGTCGCTTGATTGGAAGGATCATATACGCCTACGACCAGGAATGTATATTGGAAAGTTAGGTGACGGTGCTTCTCCCGATGATGGAATTTATGTGCTTATAAAAGAAGTTATAGATAACTCTATTGATGAGTATATAATGGGCTACGGAAAGGTGATCACCATTGAAATTAAGGAGAAAGAGGTAATTGTAAGAGATAATGGCCGTGGTATTCCATTGGGGAGTTTGGCGGCATGTGTTTCTAAAATAAATACTGGAGCAAAATACGATTCCAAGGTTTTTAAGAAAACCGTAGGACTTAATGGTGTTGGAACAAAAGCTGTTAATGCACTTTCAGAATCATTTACTGCACAGAGTTTTAGAGATGGAAAATCGAAAATAGTTAAGTATGAACGAGGCAAGCAAACACTTGATGAGAATGTAGATACTCCTGAAGAGAAGAATGGTACAATGATTCGTTTTGTACCAGATTCAGAGGTTTTTGGCGATTTTAAATTTAGATCAGAGTATATTGAAAAATTATTATGGAATTATGCTTTTCTTAATCGCAATTTAGTTCTTAAGTTTAATGGGGAGCGCATTCTTTCAAAAAATGGTCTTTTGGATTTATTGGAGCAGAATATTGATGATAATATTATTTATCCTATTATTCACTTAGAAGAAGAAGATTTTGAATTTGCTTTCACTCATGCATCAATAAAGTATGGCGAGGAGTATTTCTCATTTGTAAACGGACAACATACCACTCAAGGAGGAACGCATCTGGCATCTTTTCGTGAGGCAATTGTGAAAACTGTACGTGAGTTTTTTAAGAAAGATTTTGACTCTAGTGATATCCGTACTTCAATTGTTGCAGCTTTTAGTGTAAAAATAACAGAGCCTGTATTCGAATCGCAAACTAAAACAAAGCTTGGTTCGCAACATATGGAGCCAAATGGGCAAACTATTCGTAACTATATTAATGATATGGTTAAGCGAAATTTAGACAATTTTCTTCATCGTAAACCTGATGTAGCTGATGCTTTACGTCGCAAAATCCTTCAGTCGGAAAAGGAACGTAAGGATATGGCAGGAATTAAGAAACTTGCTCGTGAAGGTGCTAAAAAAGCTAGCCTGCACAATAAGAAACTAAGAGATTGTAGAGTACATTATAATACAAATAAGGAAAATAGACTGGAGTCAACATTATTTATTACAGAGGGTGATTCCGCTTCTGGTAGTATTACCAAAAGTAGAAACGTAAATACACAGGCCGTTTTTAGTCTAAAAGGTAAGCCAAAAAACAGTTTTGGTCTTAGTAAAAAAATTGTGTATCAAAATGAGGAGTTTAACCTTCTTCAAACAGCCTTGAATATAGAGGAAGATATGGATAATTTGCGTTATAATAATATTGTAATTGCAACTGATGCCGATACCGATGGTATGCATATTAGACTTTTATTATTGACGTTTTTCCTTCAGTTTTACCCCGATTTGGTAAAAAGAGGTCATGTGTATATCTTACAAACACCACTATTTAGAGTTAGAAATAAGAAAAAAACTTTTTATTGCTATACTGATGGGGAGCGAGTGAGTGCAATTAAAGAAATAGGAGCATTGGCAGAAATAACACGATTTAAAGGTTTAGGTGAGATTTCTCCTAATGAGTTTAAAGTTTTTATAGGAAAAAATATTCGTCTCGATCCTGTATTGCTTACCAAAGATTCGGGAATAGACCAAGTATTATCTTTTTATATGGGTAAGAATACTCCAGAACGTCAGCTTTATATAATGGATAATCTTCGTTATGAACTAAATGTAGAAGAAGATCTTAAGTCTACAGAAGTTCATAAAGAAGCTATATGATAATGATCTTGTTTTTATTATATAATATTGTATCTTTACAACTGCTATAATCAATGTGCCTAATTATTAATAAATAAGGATTAAATCATGGAAAAACATAAGGAATGGAATAAAGAAGATTATTATACATTTTTTCTTATTTATGCTGCTAATGCCGATTTTGTTGTTGTAGATGAAGAAAGAGAGTATATATTAAATCACACTAATAAAGTAGTTTATGAAAAATTAAGTAAAGAGTTTATCAATTATACTGATATTGAGAAGAATACTATTTTGGAATACTATATTATAAACTATTGCAAAACTAGGGAAGAAAAAATTGAAGTTTATTTTGAAATGAAAGAAGTGCTATTAGTGGATGGTGTTCTGGAAGCTTCTGAAAAAATATTTCTACGACAATTAAGAAATATTATTGTAAGTAATTCTACTGATGATATTGCTAATAAGTTAGATTAGTTTTATAAAGAATACCCAATAGTGATTTTATAAGCAAAATTATCTTCTATATTATTGAAAGAATATGGTCCCCAACGATAGAAAACGCCTATTCCAATATTGCTAATATTTGATCTTAAAATTGAATTCAGAAGTAAACCTGATTCATAGAAACCTTTATTGGCAATATTGAAGTCTATATTTCGATGCCTACTTGCATCGCTTAAATTCCCTATCATAGCTGATGTTACAAATATTGGCTGAGGTATAAATGGCTTATTTCCAAATAATAGACTTCCAAAATTGTGTCGAAAATATATAGCAACATATTCATCGGATAAGAACTCATTATATCGCATAGTTCCAAAAGAGTTAGGTGCTTCCATATACCATTGCATATAACTTGCATTGCCGTTATATAGTTTATACCATGGTGCATCACCAATAGTTTTGCCAGCAGTAATTCGCCACGATTGCTTTCCAATAAAGTTTAAATTATAACTGAAATCTAATTGCAAATCTAGCTTTTGATAGTTTAATTCTGAGCCTTGAATTCCAGATATTGCTTTTGTATAATGAATGTTTAATATTGGAAATTTAGTCCCCAAAGATATAGTTTGATTAGATGTGCGGTAGAGTTTCTCTTTATAAGCAAAACGCCAAGCTAGGCCAAATTCTGAAATTATAAAATCACCTTTTGAAATATGGTCATTAAGTTGAAATTGATAATCAGTAGGGGAGTTTACATTAGAATAATTGGCATCAAAACTCCAACTACTATGAGGAAGCGCTCTGAATTTAAGCATTGCTGAACTAGTTTTATGATATACCATTTCACTAATTAAAAAACTCCTGATTTTATCATATCCCCAAAAATCTTGTACATTAAAATCAAATTGTTTGCCACTTTCAAATATATCATTAGTATATGCAATATCAAGTGTCATAGATTTTTCTGGCCATAGATTAAATTCAATATCAGCTCCGTATTTCCACTGATAATCACGGGTTGCCCAAGCTCCATACCCTCCAATGGAGAAATATTTTGATAACTTATTATTAGTTTTTGCTCCCAAACCAAATCTAAATCCTTCAAACTCGTTATATCCCAATAATTTATTCATAAGTATATCTATGGGACCAACTGGAATCTTTCCTTCCATAAGCGATGTAAGTGCCCATAGTTTTTCATCAAAGTTTTCTGCTTTGCCAATGCTGTCGATTACATTATAGGTTTCTATCTCCAAAGAGTCTAACTCCTGTGTTCTATATGTATTCCAATACTCTTCGTTATGGGGTTTGCCAGCCTGTGGACTTATTATCATTACTTCATTATTGAACCTTATCCTAGTCTTTTCAGGCTCATTTATTTTTAAATCCCTAATGTACGAGTTTGCAATACCTCTTGCTTCACTACCATTTATTATTAAGTTAAAGAAAGTAATGTCAGTATTTATTTGAGTAGGAAACCAGTATTTATTATCTATAAATTCATATTTTTGTTGAAAGGAAACTCCAAATTCTTCGTTGGTATTTGCAGGCTTTGCTATTACGTTTTTTAATGCCCAATATTTACTACTAATGTGTAATTGCCCTTGCAAACCATCGAAATTAGTACCCTTATAAGGTCTAAAACTTATAATGTATGTTGTGTCGAAGTCGGAAAAGATGCTATCCTCTAATTGATAGAAATACTTTCGTAAGCTTGATTTATTAATGGGATTTATATAATGCTTATCCAATACATCAATACTCTCATCATAAAAGCTAAAGGATTGCAGCTCGCTACCCATTACAGTAAATTGAGGATTGCTTAGTCCCGAAACTCTAGTTGCAATTAATTCTTCTTTATTATTACCGGGGCTTTTATAATGTCGCTTGCTTACACTCTCGGTTATTAATAAGTGCTGTGAATTAAGGAAGTCATTCATTTTTATTAAAGCGCTATCAGGTTTTATGGATTTTTCCATCTGACGTTTTATGGCATCGGCATCTGCTGTTACAATAAATTTATGATATGCTGTATATGAGAATGATTTTAGCCTCTCGGGGTCATTATGTTTTTTATTTTTCAGTACTTCCTTAATAATAGCTATAGCTGGATTTTCTGCCGCAAGTATTTCAACTTCATTTAATACATAGTCTTTTTTATGAAGTAGTATTATTTTATTATAATCTAATGTTGAGGTAGTTATACTTGTGTCTTTATATCCAATATAAGTAAGGGTGATATTTTTACAACAATTATTTTTTATTATAATTCGCCCATCAATATCGCTAAAAATACCTTTTTTACTATTATCAAATCTACATTTACAAAGGCTAGGGGAGATTTGTTTTTGCTATCAATTATTTTTATAGAAATACTATTTTGCGCATTACCAATTAGGACAAAAAACAACGAAAAGAATGCTGTAAATAATAATTTCATATTTTTAGAATAGTAATTGAAATAATTATTTAAGTTTGGGGTTATTATGATGCCGTTGCGAATCTCTTTTTGTTTTCTTTTCAATATTCTTCAATAGAGCCTCATTTAAGTCAACGCCAGTTTGATTTGCAATGGCAATTAGCACCCAAAGTACATCTGCTAGTTCATCCCCTAAGTCTTTATCCTTATCAGATTCCTTAAAAGATTGATCACCGTATTTTCTAGAAATTAATCGAGCCACCTCACCAACCTCTTCGGTAAGAATAGCCATATTTGTTAGTTCGCTAAAATATCTAACGCCATGGGTTTTAATCCACTTATCGACTAATTGTTGTGCTTCTTCTATTTCCATTTGTTATATCCTTATTTGGTTTATAGAAATAGTCCTTTATTCTCTATAACATAATTACCATAATATATAGTTGAATCACTGGAGTTAACAGAAAACCATCCACCAGCATTCATCTGAATATGATATAGTACACTTGCTTGTTTTACTCTAATATCTAAAACACAAGGCATTATATCAAATTCTTCTTCCCATATTTTTGATTCAATAAAAACAGAGTTATTAATAATATTAGTTATTTGTTGATTATTCAAATTCCAACCATTACAGTCAACTTTTATATTTTCGATATTAGGAATGATAATGTTTGCTTTATGAATGTTTACGATGGTAAATTCTTTATTTATCTCAAAATCCAAAGGACTGTAATATAGTGTTGTGGTATCGGTATATAAGGAAATTCCTGTATAGTCAATTTTATAAGTTCTTATTTGAGGGACTTTAATAGTATCGAGATTACTTTTATGAATTGTGATTTCAAAAATATGATTTACTGTATCAGTAAAATGCCAATCTCCAGAAGATAAATAGATGTTTCCTTTAGTGTCAATTCTTTCTTGGAAAGTAGAGTCCTTATAAAGTGTTAGGTGTAGAGTGCTTTTGCCTGCACTAACATTATATTGTGCTTCAATCTTCTTTCCCCATTGCAAATTATTTTGAATCTGCTGGAAGAATCCAAAGCCGCTTAATGTTCTAAAAATAAGAACTATGCCAAATGTTACCAATAGTAAACCAACAGTTTTATTAAGCATAATTTCTTTTCTAGGTTTTAAGAATCCTTTTATTTTTCCACCTATAAAACTTTTAAGTACATCGGTAAAAAAGATTGTGATAAAGGTTCCTGAAAAGAAAATTATTGTGCTTTCTAGTATTTCGCCAGGGATAGCATTCTTACCTACAAAACCCAAAGCCCCAAACCAGAAAAAGAAAAGAAAGGGATTTGCAATATTAAGAAAGAATCCTCTAACCATATAACCAAAAGGTCGAGATTCTTTAATATCTTTATTAGTGTATCGTCTTCTATTGAGTATTTCAGGTTTCTTTGCCCACGATACTGAGCCAAATATTATTAGAATAATACCTCCTATTAATCCAACATAAACTTTATTTTCAGGATTGTCGAATATTGTAGCCCCAATTAGATAGCTTATTGTTACTAATAGGACATCACTCATTAGAACACCTAAAGCCATGTAAATACCATACCTAAAGCCTTTGTTAATACCAGTTTGCAGTATGGCAAAAAAAGCAGGTCCTAAAGAAATAGCCACTAATAAACCTAATAATATTCCCTCAAAAAATAAATAAATCATGTTCTATATTAATTCTATATCTGAACGTAAAAGTAAATAAAAAATCTATGCCTTATTTAGTATATCTTCTTTCTATATATTTCTTAAAAGTATTAAAAACATTATCATCTATTTCCCAAAGGTTTTCGTCTTTCATATCGCTTAATAAATACAGAGCTTCTTTAGTGTCTTGTAAGGAGTCAAGCTTATTTATAGCACTATTAAAGAACTTTGAACTGCCTTCAAACAAATCATTAGTAATCATAAATTTATCGTTAATGCCAATTCCTGTTTTTAAACTCTTGATAGGCTTTAGTTTTATAGTACTAGGTATTAGAGTGCCTTCTTCCGAATTATCTTCCTCAAATTCTTCGTCCTCAGGCAGCACATCAAGAATATGGACTGTTTTTTCAGAAATATTTTCTTTTATTTCCTTTTCCTCTATTCTATCTATAGGAGTCTCTTTAATAACAGGTAATATAGGTTCATTACTCTCTATCTTATTAAGCTCTTTGTTTATATCATCATGAACCTTTATTATTTCTGTCTCTTTAGGAATTTCGGGTTCTCTGTTATTATTATCATTCTGCTCTTCTAAAGCAATCTCTTGTTCTTTAATTTGAATATCAATATCTTCATTCTCCTTTTCGAATTCAGCATTTGCAATATCCAATAAATTATTTATTTCATCGTCAATGATATCAACTTCCTTACTTGTAACTATTGTTTTATGGTCCAGCTTGTCATTTAAAGCATCAATAAGGTCGTATAATATTCGCAAATTATCTTTTGCAAGATCAATTTCAATTTGCGAATTACTATTATTAGAATCTAATAATGCCTCTAGTTGCCTGTTTAGCTTTGCTAATACTGTTTTACCTTGGTTTTTTATGGTGTTGCTCATAATCTAAAAATAAATTTATTCACAATAAAAATATTGTCTATTCTTTTGGTTAAATTTGCTGCTTTAAAACTGTAATTATTTGCATTAATCTAAAACGCAAATAATAGGGTGTAAAGATATTCAAAGATAAAATACAATAGCAATAATGTTTTTAGAAAAATCAACAAATAGTGAACAAAATACAGGATGGATTGAGGTCGTTTGTGGATCTATGTTTTCGGGCAAAACAGAAGAACTAATACGAAGATTGAAGCGCGCTAAGATTGCTAAACAGAAAATTGAGATTTTTAAACCAGCAGTAGATGTTCGCTATGATGTGGAAAAAGTGGTTTCGCATGATAAAAACGAGATTCATTCAACGCCGGTAACTACTTCTGAAGCAATACTACTAATGGCTAACGATATTGATGTTGTTGGAATTGATGAGGCTCAGTTTTTTGATGAGAGTCTTCCGGCAGTTTGTAATGAACTAGCAAATAGAGGCATTAGAGTTATTATCGCTGGGCTAGATATGGATTTTCAAGGAAAGCCATTTGGCCCTATGCCTCAATTATTGGCTATTGCCGAGCATGTTACAAAGGTTCATGCTATTTGTATGCGCTGTGGTAAGCTTGCTCAAATTTCTCATAGGACTGTTATAAGCGATAAGCTTGTAATGCTTGGCGAAACTGAAAGTTATGAACCACTTTGCAGAAGCTGTTATAATAAAGCGAATGGGATTTAAGGGAGAAGAGTGAAGGGAGAAAGTTGAAGTAAAAAAAAGAATTAGGAATTAAGAATTAAGAATTACGAATGAAAGGATAGAGGAGAAGGGAATAGGGACAAACGTCAATTTTCAATATTGTTAACTAATATGAAAAAGAAAATTAAAATATTATTTTATGTGTTAATAGTTTTGCTATTAGGAAATCTTGCATACTCAATATATGGTGTTAGTGGTAATAATTATGAAATAATAAGAAGTGATAATGAATTAACTGAAATATTTAATGGATTACAAAAAGAAAATCTCATATTTACATCTGCTTTTGGAAATGAAATAGAACAGTTGTTTTTCTATAAGTATCTTGATAATGTTGAATTAATAGTCTATAAAATTGATGGTTATAGAGATGTAAATTTGGATAGTATTCACTTATTTCTTATTGATAATATTCAAGAAGTAGAATTTAACCCAAAACGATTTCTTGACTTTGGTAGAATTAAATTAACTTCGAAATATAATAAACTTACAGCAAAACAACTTATTATACTTTCTAAGCGTGGTTCAAATCTAATTAAGCATTTTGAAAATGATTCTTCTGCTTATGTTAGTATAATATCTAATGGAATTATTCTTGCTGAAAGTTTTGAAGATTCTAATATTAGATATAGCTCAGAACAAGTATTGGTATATAATATATATTTAAAGAAAATACGAAATAGTATGTTTGTCTTTGTATTATCGTCTAAGAAAGAAGATGTTAATAATAGAAATTTATTATTAAAAATAGTAGGTTAATCAATTTGTTTAAGGAGTTCTTTTATTTCATTATCACTAATAGTATCTTTTTCAGATTTATCGTATATTGATATAAGATAAACAATATCATTTGTCACTTTAAGGTGTGTAATGACTCGTGCACCGCCTGATTTACCTTTACCTTTTGATTTTATTGCTAAACGAATTTTGTAAACATCATTACCGAGAAAATCTCCAGTTCTTGGATTTGCAGTAATTTCTTGTTGTAAAACTAATAAATCATTTTTTAGAGAACGGTATTTTTTAAATAATGATTTTAGATTTTTTTCAAAAGTGGCTGTGGCAATTATTTTATAACTCATCAATAACTTGCTCTATAGATTTAAGTTCAATTTCGTTATTTGAATGTCTCTTTACCTCATCCATGCCTTGTTCGATGTCCTTAAGTATATCAACATCATTGCTTATTTCTTTCGACAGATATTGTTTTAGTTTTAATTTTTCAATATTTGGTAATTGAGAAATAATGTTTAATATTTGTTCGAAATTTAGCGATATATTTATGTTTGCTGTCTTCATAATACTTTATTGTCTGCAAAGGTTTGTATTTATCAATGCTTATTGCAAAGATAAGGATATTTGTTTATCAATATCAAGAGCTTTGATTAAAAAGGTGTATCTAATTATATTCTATGGATTTACTCATTGATAATTAACAACTAACCATTAATAATTAACAAGAGTTCTTCCGGTTTATCAATAATAAAATTAGCGCCATTATCTTTCATTTCGTCCACAGTTCTAAATCCCCAACTTACACCAACGGCTTGCATTCCTGCATTAACTCCAGTTTGCATATCTGTTTCTGAATCTCCGATAAAAAGGCATTCCTCTTTTTTTAGTCCAAAAACATCAAGTATTTCTGTAACAGCTTCAGCAGATGGCTTACGAGCAACTTCTTGTCGTGCACCAAATACCACCTCAAATTTTATATCATTAAAAAAATGTGCAACAGTAGGGCGTGCAAACTCATTTGGTTTATTAGATAAAATGGCAATTTTTATTGATTGATTATTCAATTCCTTAAGTAAATCAATAATGCCATCATATGGCTTAGTCTTAGAGGTTTGACGTGATGAGTATTCGGCTTTTACTTCTTCCAAATATTTAGGAAATTCAATGTCATTAATATCTTTGGGAAAAGCTTTTCGGGTAAGAACCTCAATTCCATTTCCAAGAAAATACTTATACTCATCAATATGATGGGTAGGGAAGTTGTACTTTGTCAACACTCCATTTACTGACTCTTGCAAATCAATTAATGTGTTTAATAAAGTACCATCAAGATCAAAAATTACTCCTTTTTTCATTTTGCGAAAATATGTAAATAAAATAAGAATAGCCTCAAGTCCGATAATTATCGAGGTTGAAGCTATTGAGAGTATTTTTATTAATGTTTATATTTATTCTAAAAACGTAGGTGTTATTTATTGGTGTATAAAAAGCGTAAAAGTTTAGATGGATGCAGTATTGATAATATAAGAGTTTACTTTAGTAAATGACTAATTAGCAATATAAATCCAGCGCAAAGATTGACGCTTTTTAAAGCCAATAACTACTTTCTGCCAGGATATACCTTAATAGCTTCCTGCAAACAGTCCATTGATGCATTAAGGTCGTTAACATTAAGCACATAACTAATTCTAACTTCATCCAAACCTAGTCCTTTAGTAGCATAAAAACCTGTAGCAGGAGCAAGCATAACTGTTTCGTTATTAAGATTAAAATCTTCCAGTAACCATTGGCAGAATTTATCAGCATTATCAATAGGTAGTTTTGCTACAACATAAAATGCACCTTTAGGATTAGGGCAAAAAGCACCTTCCATCTTGTTTATTCTATCTACAACTACATCTCTACGGTTTTTATATTCAGCAAGAGCTTCAGTAAAATACTCAGCAGGAGTGTCAATAGCAGCCTCTGCTGCTACCTGACCAAATGTTGGTGGAGATAGGCGTGCTTGAGCAAATTTCATTGCTGTGGACATCACTTCTTTATTTTTACTTATCATTACTCCAATACGGAATCCGCAGGCGCTATATCGCTTACTTACAGAGTCAATTAGTATAACATTTTGCTCTAATCCTTCAAGATTCATTACTGAAAAATGCTCATGATTATCATAAGTAAACTCACGGTAAACTTCATCTGAAATAAGAAATAAGTCATGTTTAAGAACCATCTTCTTAACAATCTCTAGCTCTTCTTTACTATAAAGATATCCTGTAGGGTTATTAGGGTTGCAAAGCATTATTGCTTTAGTTTTAGGAGTAATTGCTTTCTCAAAATCTTCCATTGGAGGAAGTGCAAATCCACTCTCAATACTGGAGCTAATAGGAACTACTTTTACGCCTGCATTAACAGCAAAGCCGTTATAATTTGCATAAAAAGGCTCAGGAATAATGATTTCATCACCATCGTCCATACAGCTTAGTAATGAAAAAAGAATAGCCTCTGACGCTCCTGTTCCAACAATCATTTCGTCGGGAGTAACATCAATATTTACACTTTTATAATATTCAACTAATTTCTTGCGGTATGATAAAATACCTGCAGAGTGACTGTATTCCACAACTTTAGGTTCAAAATTACGAATAGCATCCATTGCTACTTCAGGAGTTTTGATATCTGGTTGGCCAATGTTTAGGTGATGAACTTTAACACCTCTAGCTTTTGCTGCTTCAGCAAATGGAACTAATTTACGTATTGGTGATTCTGGCATTAAGTTGCCTTTTCTCGATATATTTGGCATAATAAATATTGTTGTTTATAATCTCAAAATTTGATAGCACAAATGTCGTTAAAATTATCACTTGAAGATAATTAATAATAGTTATTATTTGTATATTTATGTGAATTTTGTCAATATTTTTAGGTCCTAATTTATAAAAGCAAGAGCCATTAATATAGTATGATAAAGTTATTGATAATTTTTTTTTTTTTTTTCACTATTCTAAATGATTTATTGTATTTTTACAGATATCATTAAAATTATAAAATTAAACTCTCTATTAATAAAATATAATTAACTTTAGCTTAAAAATGAGAAAAGGGTTATTGATTCTGTTTATTATTATTACATCCTATCAGCTTAATGCTCAAGCTCCAAAGTATAGCAATGAGTTTTTGGCAATAGGTGTTGGTGCTAGGGCTTTGGCAATGTCAAATTCTGTTGTAGCTAGTAATAATGATGTATATTCTTCTTATTGGAACCCGGCGGGTTTGCTTGGGCTAAAAACTAATCGTGAAGCATCGCTTATGCACTCTGAGTATTTTGCAGGAATAGCAAAGTATGATTATGGTGCAATAGCATTTAAATTATCTGATAAAAGTGCTGGAGCAGTTTCGCTTATTCGCTTTGGTGTTGATGATATTCCTAATACTTCTGAACTTATTGATGGGCAGGGTAATATAAACTATAATAAAGTAACTACTTTTAGTGCTGCAGATTATGCATTTATGTTTTCTTATGCTAGGCTTACAAATATTGAAGGTTTATCTATTGGGGGTAATGCTAAGATAATACATCGTATTGTTGGAGATTTTGGCTCTTCATGGGGTTTTGGAATTGATCTTTCAGCTCAATATGTAAAAAATGAATGGTTAATGGGAGTAATGTTAAGAGATATAACTACAACTTTTAATGCCTGGAGTTATAATCTTGATAGTAAGATGAAAGAGGCTTTTACCCGCACAGGAAATACTATTCCAATAAACAGTACGGAGATTACACTTCCTAAAGTTATTATAGGTATTGGTAGGAATTTTAATTTTGGTAATGATTTTAACCTATTGGCAGAAGTTAATCTAGACTTCACTACTGATGGTAAGCGAAATGTTCTTATAAAATCTAATACAATTAGTATAGATCCTCATTTAGGTCTTGAGTTTGGTTATAAAAAAATGGTTTTTATTAGAGCGGGGGTTGGTAATGTGCAACAAGAAACCATGCCAGATAATATTAAGGAATATACATTTCAGCCCAATATTGGCTTAGGAATAGTAGTGCTAAAAGTACTAAGTATTGATTATGCTTTTACCGATATAGGAAATCAATCAATAGCATTATATTCAAATGTATTTTCATTAAAATACAGTTTTAATAGCAAGAAAAGTAAAGAAAAATGATAAAACGAATACTCTCAATAATTATATTTACACTAGTATTAATTAGTTCATTTGCTCAATATTCAAATGATTGGATTAATTATTCGCAGAAGTATTATAAATTTCCAATCTCTCACGATGGTGTTTATAGAATTACTTATGCTGATTTGGTAAATGCAGGAATAAATTTAGCGACAATTAATAGCCCAAAGAATTATCAGATTTTTGGTAGGGGTGAGGAATTGGCAATTTATGTTCATAATGAAAATACAGGAGTATTCACCTCAACTGATTATATAGAATTTTATGCCGAAAAGAATGATGGTTGGTACGATGCAGCATTATATGATTCCTCTTCTTATCAAGCAAATACTGAATATAGTTTTTTTACAGATACAGCATTTTACTATTTTACCTATAATAATTTGGTAACGAATAATCGTCTTCAAATTGTTAATGATAATAACTATGCAGCATATTCTGTATCTGATTATTTTATCTACAATTCAGAAACATTCTACTCAAATTCATATATTGAAGGAGAGAAAACGCCTTATACGACTAACTCCATAATATTATTAAGCAATCCTAACTATATGAATGGTGAAGGTTGGTATTACCATCCTGTTAGTTTGGGAGGTACCAAAACATTTAGTGTCAGCACAAAAAATGTGTATTTGAATGGGCCAGGAGCAATTGCTGATTTTGAAGTTATGGGGGCTTCAAATTTCGAAGTGTTAGGATCAATACCAAATCACCATACTAGAATTGAGATTGCGAATACAACCATTGACACACTATATAAAGGATATACTCGAGTTGTAATGACGGAGAGTATTCCAAATAGTGATTTAGGTACAAATACTACTAACTTTAAATTTAGTTCTATTGATGATATCAATGTAGGGGCTGATCGTTTTGCATTTCCTTATATTCGAATAAAATATGCACATACACCTGACTTGGAGAATAAAACCGATTTTTATATGAATATTGGTGATGGTGTAAGTCAAAGTAAAGCGTATTTTAATTTTTCAAATTTTAATGGAGGAACAGATGCTTTTCTTTATGACCTTGATAATGATAAAAAAATATTAGTAACAAAGGATAATAGTAATTATAAAGTTTTAATACCAAATAGTGGAGCAAGCAAGAAATGTTATATTGCAAATTCAAATAAGATTAATAGTATAAGTGGTTTGCAAGCAGTAAGTTCTACGGCAAAGTTCAGTAATATACTTCTAGAAAATCCTTCTGCTGATTATATTATTATCACTCACGCATCGCTGATGGGAGTTGGTACAACATTGGCCACGGCTAATGATTATGCTAATTATAGAAACTCAGTTGGGCAAAATTCCTTGGTTGTGGATATTGAGGATTTATACCATCAGTTTTCATATGGTATACGAAAGAATCCTATGGCCATAAGGAATTTTGTTATTGCGATGGGAGGAACCTATGGTTTTAGTCAATTTGATGGTTTGTTTATAATCGGTAAATCGTATAGAGCAAGTGAGTATCGTAAGAATAATAGTTTGTTTGCAGGAACATTGATTCCTACTTTTGGAGAGCCGCCATCAGATGCGCTATTAGTATCGGGCTTGGTAGATAGTTATTATACTCCAGCAATACCTATTGGCAGACTTAGTGCTAAAACTCTTGATCATATTGATTTGTATCTTGATAAGGTTATGTTAAGTGAGGATAAAGTCCAATATCCTTTTGATATGTGGATGAAGAAAATCCTGCATTTTAGTGGAGGAAGTAATTCTGGTGAACAGCTTGCTATTTCTGGTTATTTAAATAATTATAAAAATATAGCACAAGATACTTTCTTTGGTGCTCAGGTTACCACTTTTGAGAAAACAACTACTGATCCTATACAAATAAATCTTTCAGAACTAATTAAGTATCATGTTAATAATGGTGTAGGCCTTATGACTTTTTTCGGACATGCTGCAGGGGTTGGCTTTGATATAAGTATTGACCATCCATCTGAGTACGATAATTATGGTAAATACCCTATATTATTAGCAAATAGCTGTTTTGCTGGCGATATATTCCAGAATACTCAGGGGTCAGTAAATTCTGCCGAGGAATTTGTGCTAATAAGAGATAAAGGAATGTTAGCTTATTATGCGTCTGTGACTTCTATGCGCCTTCCACAGTTGGATTCTTACTCTAAGAAATTTTATAAATCTTTCTCATCAACTCAGTATGGTTCTACTATTGGTGATATAATAAGGGAGGTTACGAGTAGTTTTCAAACAGATCAAGGAAAATACATGGAAGTATGTCTTGAAATGACGCTCCATGGCGACCCTCTTATTAGATTTCGCACTGCTGAGAAAGCAGATTTTGCAGTAGAACAAAGTTCTGTTTTTTATAATCCGGATATTGTAAGTACAGCAGTTGATAGTTTTGATTATAATGTGATTATTAAGAATATAGGAAGAGCTGTAAGCGATAGTATTTTTATAAAAGTTATTAGAAGTTATGCCAAGGGTGATAGTACCGATAAGTATGCATTAAAAATTCCTTCGCCTAGGAATATAGATACAATAAGTATTAGAATGCCGGTAAATAGGGCTTATGGTATTGGTGATAATTATATTACAGCCAATATTGACGATTTTAATAATGTAGAAGAGTCTGATGAATCAAATAATACGGTTGTTAGTAAATTAAATATTAAGGCAGCTGACTTAAGTCCAATTTATCCACCTAAGTTTGCCATAATCTCTAATTCATCAGTTGTATTAAAGGCATCCACATTTTATCCTTTTTCTCCAAAATTAGATTATGTGTTTGAAATTGATACTTCTGCATATTTTAATTCTCCTTTAAAGCTGATATATGAGATACAGATTTCAGGAGGTGTTATAGAATGGGCTGTGCCTGGTAATTTAGTAGATAGTACTGTTTATTTTTGGCGAGTGAGCCTTGATTCTAATGCAGAGAGAAATTATAATTGGCGAGAAAGCTCTTTCGAATATATAGCAGGCAAAGAAGGATGGTCGCAATCGAGCTTTATGCAATTTAAGAATAACGAATATCAATTCACTAAGTTTATAGAGGATGAAAGAACTTATAAATTTGTGGATGATATTCAAATTATTACTGCACAAACTGGTACTTTTCCTCAAATTCCTTGGACAGAAGTTCAGCTTAAATTGAATCAAAGTATATATAATTATTGGGCGTGTATGCCTACTAATAGTACAGGAATAATGCAGTTCTTTATTATTAATCCGTTGAATGTTGATTTTTGGAAATCTCAAAATTTGGGTGGTGCGTACGGCCCATATAACAATCTGCATTGTAAATCTTATGATATTTCAAATATAGATTATCCTATTGAGGATGCATATGTATGGGCAGGAGTGGGTTTAGTAAAAGATACTGTTTGGTTTAGACGAATTGCAGATTTGATATCAAGTGTTCCTGATGGTTATAAAGTGCTTGCAATGAGTGTAAATAATCCAAAAGCTAATACATGGCCAGAATACCTTTATCAAGCTTTTGATTCTATTGGTAGCAATTATATTAGAAATTATTCTAATAAAATGCCATTTATATTGTATGGGACAAAAGGTGTTTTGGGTAGTGCAAACGAAATATCGGGAGTTGATGAGTCCTCAATAATAATCTTAAAGGATAGTATAAAAACTAACTGGAATGAGGGTTATGTTGCCTCACCTAGAATAGGGCCTTCATTGAATTGGTCGTCCCTTACTTGGAAGCAGCATGGCATGGATGCTATTTATTCCGACTCTGTTCGATTGCAATTAATAGGAATAAGAAGCGATGGGAGTGAAACTATAATAAAGGATGGTATAAATCCAATAGAAGAAGAATTATTGCTACTTAATGATATTATGCCTGCGGATGAATATCCTTATTGCAAGCTTATTTGTAAGATGAAGGATGATATTAATAGAACTCCTGCATATATTGATTCGTGGCGAGTATATTATCAACCTGCCCCAGAAGCAGCAATAGATCCTATTTCTCATTTTGAGTTTTACGCTGATACTTTAATGCAAGGTGATAGTTTAAATGTTGAGCTAGCATATAGAAATATTGGTAATTCTGATATGGATAGTCTGTTAGTCCATACATGGGTTAAGAATGCTTATGGCGAAATAGTAGCTCATCAATACCGTAGAAAAAAACCATTGCTTAAGAATAATATAATTGTAGATACTTTTAATATTCCAACTATAGACCTTATGGGTCAATGTTTTCTTTTTGTGGAAATAAATTCTATAAATAATAATACTGGAGTTTATGATCAGTTGGAAATTTCTCATGATAATAATTCAGGAGATATTCCTTTCTTTGTTAAACGTGATAATGAGAATCCATTATTAGATGTTACTTTTGATGGTATTCATATTCTTAATGGAGATATTGTTTCGGCAAAACCTGAAATTAGGATTACCCTGAGAGATGAGAGTATGTTTAAGGCAATTAATGATACTAGTATGTTTAGAGTTAGAATAAAAGCACAGAGCGATGATGATTATTCTAATGTAAATTTTATGGATGCTAATAATGTTTTAGAATTTATTCCGGCACAACTACCAGATAATAGTGCAGAGGTTATTTATCGACCACAATTGGCAGATGGAGAGTATAATATGTTGATTTATGCTAATGATGCTTCTAGAAATAAATCTGGTGATAATGGCTATAAAATTGATTTTACTATAGTAAATAAATCTACTATTACTCAGATGATGAACTGGCCAAACCCTTTCTCAGACCGTACTCATTTTGTTTTTACTCTTACAGGTTCGTCGCTGCCTGATTATCTGAAAATACAGATAATGACTATTACTGGTAAAGTAGTTCGTGAGATTGATATGAGTGAATTAGGTGCTTTGCATATTGGTAGAAATATTACTGACTATGCATGGGATGGTAGAGATGAATATGGAGATCAACTTGCCAATGGTGTTTATTTATACAGAGTTGTTACTCGCCTTAATGGTGAAAGTATTGAGCATCGTGATTCTGGCGCTGATAAATATTTTAAAGAGAATTTTGGCAAAATGTATTTGATGAGATAGTA
>JAOZPM010000162.1:0-5693 GCA_029932765.1 Bacteroidales bacterium
TGTCGGGGTAGCAGGATTCGAACCTGCGACCCCCTGCTCCCAAAGCAGGTACGCTAGCCGGACTGCGCCATACCCCGATTTACTTGTTAAAGACTTATTGTCTTAAGCGGCTGCAAAAGTAATAATATTTTTTACATAACAATGGCTTTTTTCAAAAAATATTTTCTTTTTTTATTTTTATTTCTATCAGCTCAACGCATCGTATTATTAGCAAGCATAATAGCCTTATAAAAGGATTGAAAAAAAATTGATTATATCCTTCTATTAATACGATAATACTTAAATAATTACTTATGTTTTTTTAGGATAAAAAAGGTAAAAACATTCACAACAATAAGTTACCTTTGCACATTAATAAAAAAAGAATATCATGAATAATATATTAGCAATAGTTGGGCGCCCTAATGTTGGCAAATCTACACTCTTTAATAGGTTGGTAGAACAACGACAAGCCATTGTAGAAGAAAGTAGTGGCGTTACTAGAGACCGTCACTATGGCACATCATTTTGGAATGGCAAGGAATTTACAGTAATTGACACTGGTGGTTACGTTATTGGAAGCGACGATATCTTTGAAGGAGAAATTAGAAAACAAGTTGACCTTGCAATGGATGAGGCTGATAGTATTCTTTTTATTGTTGATACAGAAGAAGGTGTTCATCCTTTAGACGAGGAGGTTGCTGACTTATTACGTCGTCAGAAAAAGCCAGTGTATTTGGTTGCTAATAAAGTTGATAATCATAATAGAGCTTATGCTGCAAATAATTTTTACTCTTTAGGATTAGGTGAAGTTTATGGTGTTTCGGCCATTAATGGTAGTGGCACTGGCGACTTACTCGATGAGGTGGTTAAAAACTTTGATACTGAATTTGTAAGTATATACCCAGATGATATTCCTAGAATTGCAGTAGTTGGTCGTCCTAATGTTGGGAAATCGTCATTAATAAACGCACTTATTTCACAAGAAAGAAATATTGTAACTAATATTGCTGGGACTACTCGTGATTCTCTTTTTACAAGATATAATTCTTTCGGATTCGACTTACTACTAGTTGATACTGCAGGAATTAGAAAAAAGACTAAGGTTACAGAAAATATAGAGTTCTACTCTACCCTACGCTCTATTCGTTCTATAGAAAGCTCTGATGTTGCAATTTTGATGATTGATGCAGAGAATGGTTTTGAATCTCAAGATATGGCAATTTTCCAATTGGCACAGCGCAATCATAAAGGAATTGTAATAGTTGTAAATAAATGGGACCTTGTTGAAAAAAATACCCATAGCACTAAGGAATTTAAAGAGCGTATTATGGAAAAAATTGCTCCATTTGTTGATGTGCCAATTATATTTACATCGGTGCACAACAAACAAAGATTGCTAAAAACACTAGAAACTGCTATTGATGTACATAAACGACGTTCTACTAAGATAACCACATCAAAACTTAATGAGCTTATGCTTGGTGAAATTGAGAGCTTTCCACCACCATCGTATAAGGGTAAGTTTCTAAAAATAAAATATGTAACTCAGTTACCAATAGCATATCCATCATTTGCATTTTTCTGTAATCTACCTCAATATTTCAAGCCTCCTTATAAGCGTTTCTTGGAGAATAAATTAAGAAAAAACTATAATTTTAATGGAGTACCAATAGAAATATATTTTAGAGCAAAAAATTAGAATGGGAGTAAGAATTGATAAATGGCTATGGAGTGTGCGAATATACAAAACACGCACTTTGGCTACTCAAGCATGTAAGAGTGGACATATATCGATTGATGGAAACAGCGTAAAAGCATCTCGAGAAATAAAAATTGGAGATATTATAGTTTTACGAAAAGACCATTTAAATATGCAGTTAAAGGTTAAAGATTTGGCCGAAAAACGTATGGGAGCTAAACTAGTTTCCGATTTTATGGAAGACCTAACACCACAAGAGGAATATGACCGACTTAAGGCTATAAATTCTGGTGGTTTTGAGCAAAGAGAAAGAGGTGTAGGAAGACCAACAAAGCGTAATCGCAGAGATATTACTAGTTTTAAAGACTTATAATTTAAATATGAAAAACATACTACTTATTATTATCACAACGGTATTTATCTACAGCTGCAATACAGCTCAAGACAAAGACTGTAAGAAATCATTTTTAATAGTAAATTATAATGTAGAGAATCTTTTTGACACTATTCACGATGCTGGAAAATATGATGAAGATTTTACTCCTGAAGGTAAGAAAAATTGGAATAGCAAAAGATACAACAATAAACTTCAGAAGCTAGCATACGTAATACAACAAATTGATAAAGAGAAATTACCAGATGTTGTAGGGCTAGTTGAAATCGAGAATAAAAGAGTACTAAAAGACCTAGTTTCGCAGAAAGAAATAAAAGGTGCTAAATACAATATTGTACATCATGAAGGACCTGACGTAAGAGGTATTGATTGTGCTTTATTATATAATCCTAATACTTTTAGCGTACTAAAAAGTACTTTCTATAGGGTAAATATGGAAAATAATCCTAATTTTAAAACCAGGGAGATAATATACGTAAAAGGCAAAGTAAACAAAGCAAATGATGAAGTACATATTTTTGTAAATCATTGGCCATCGCGAAGAGGTGGAATGGAAAAATCAGCTCCAAAGAGAGCATTAGCCGCTGAAGTTCTACGTAATTCCATAGACTCGATACTTGCCACCGATGCAATGGCTAAAATTATTATCATGGGCGATTTTAACGACGAAACAGATAATAAAAGCATAACGGAAGTGCTTGGAGCAAACAATAATAAAGATAGCAAAACACTATATAATACATCTGCTACTCAAGACGATAAGAATATTGGTTCATATCATTATTGGAAAACTGGAGAATGGAATATGCTTGATCAGATGATTATTTCCAATGGATTACTAAATGCTACAACGGGCATACAAACTTTAAATACTGAGATGCAAATATTCCGTCCTGAGTGGTTATTACATAAAGATAAAGATGGAAATAAATCGCCTTCTAAAACTTATGGCAAAGGATATTACGGAGGATATAGCGATCATTTGCCTATTTATAAACACTTTAAATTTAACTGTAAATAAAGCATAATGCATAAATTTATACTAACAATTTTTGTTTTAATTATAGGTGTAAACATCCAAGCACAGTCAGATAAAAGCACCTATAAGAAACTTGACAAAGCTCTTGAATTAATTGAGACCAAGTATATAGACACAGTAAACTCAGCTGACTTGGCTACAAAAGCTGTTCAAGCAATGATTAAGGAACTTGACCCACATTCAAAATACCTTAGCCCCGATGATTTAAAAACAAATAGAGAATCACTAAATGGCAGCTTTGCTGGAATTGGCATCCACTATCAAATAATTAATGATACTCTTATGATTTTGAACACGGTAAAAGGTGGCCCAAGTTATAAAGCAGGATTAAAGGCTGGAGATAGGATATTGAAAATTGATGGTGTAATTGCTACTGGAAAAGATATTAGTAATAAATATTTTTCGAAGAAGTTAAGAGGAAAAAAAGGTGAAGAATTAAGTATTACTATAAAAAGGCATAGTGATTCAAAGGTTCAAAAAATCACTTTTGAAAGAGGAAGTATTGCATTAAACACCGTAGAAATCAGTTATATGATAGATAATAAAACTGGTTTTATAAGAATAAAGAATTTTAGCAGAACAACAAATTACGAATTTCAACTTGCAGTTATGCAACTTCAGATGCAAGGCATGAAAAACATCATTATTGACCTTAGGGATAATCCTGGCGGACTAATGATGTCTTCTATTCGTTTATCGGATGACTTTCTAAGTGGTGATAAGTTAATTGTATATACTCAAGGCACAAACTTACCACGTACCGATTATAAATCCAATGGTGGAGGAATGATGGAAAGTGGAAGAGTTGTTATACTAATTGATAATAATTCGGCATCGGCAGCTGAGATATTTGCTGGAGCATTGCAAGATTGGGATAGAGCATTAATAGTTGGTCGTAGATCTTTCGGAAAAGGGTTGGTAGGAAGAAATTATGATCTTCCTGATGGCTCTGCAATTCGCTTAACAACAGGCAGATATTATACACCTTCAGGGCGTTGCATTCAGAAAGAATATACCAAAGGCGATAAAAAATCCTATGACAATGATTTATTGGAAAGATTTGAGCACGGAGAACTTTATTCTGCCGACAGCGTTCATTTTGATGATTCATTAAAGTATTATACCAATGGCAAACGTTTAGTTTATGGTGGTGGTGCTATTATGCCAGATATTTTTATTCCGCTTGACACTACTTATAATAATGATTTTATAAAAGACACCCGTAAGAAAGGACTTATAAATTATTTTGCTGGAAATTATTTTGACAAGAATTTAGACGAACTAAATGCTAAATATCCTAGTTTTGAATCTTTTAATACCACATTTGTTTTACCAGAAGAAACATACCAAAACTACATTGACTATGCAGCTAAAAAATATGAGCTAACTCCAAATGAGGAAGATAAGGAATTAATAAACCACTATATAAGGCTACAAATCACAGCCATTTTGGCAAGAAGCTTATATAAAGATGGAGCCTATTATAAAATATATAATAAAGAAGATAAGATGGTTATTAATGCATTGAACACCATTAACGACAAGAAAATATTTAAGGAAAACGGAATTCAATAACATAAAATACTAAAATAATGAAAATACTAATAACAGGAGGAGCAGGTTTTATAGGATCTCAGCTTAGCGATAAATTACTCAAAGAAGGGCATGAAGTAATTGTTATTGATAATTATTTTACTGGACAAAAGAGCAATGTTCACCATTTGATGGATAATAAGAATTTTGAGCTTATTAGACATGATGTAACTATGCCTTTTTTTATTGAAGTTGATCAGATATACAATCTAGCATGCCCAGCATCACCTGTTCATTATCAGCATAATGGTATTAAAACAGTGAAAACCTCGGTAATGGGTGCAATAAATATGCTTGGTTTGGCTAAAAGAACTGGTGCCAGAATCCTTCAAGCATCCACAAGCGAGGTTTATGGCGATCCAGATATTCATCCACAAGTAGAATCATATTGGGGCAGAGTTAACCCTATTGGTATTCGCTCTTGTTACGACGAGGGGAAACGAGTTGCAGAAACACTTTGTTTTAACTACCATTGGCAGAATAATGTAGATATAAAGATAATACGAATTTTTAATACTTATGGTCCAAATATGCACCCTTACGACGGACGAGTAGTTTCAAATTTCATAATGCAAGCATTGCAAGGAAATGATATTACCATGTATGGCGACGGAATGCAAACTCGTAGTTTTCAGTATGTTGACGATTTATTAAATGGAATGACCAAAATGATGAATTCAAGAGATGGATTTACTGGACCGGTAAATATTGGGAATCCTTTTGAGTTTACAATTAAGGAACTTGCTGAGAATGTAATTCGACTTACAAATTCTAAATCAAAAGTAATATATCAAGCCCTACCTCAAGATGACCCAATGCAACGTCAACCAGACATAAGCTTGGCTAAAAAGGAATTGGATTGGGAGCCTAAAATACAGCTTGAAGAAGGCTTATTAAAAACCATAGAATATTTTGACAACTTAATAAAAGGAGGGCGTATAAATGAATATACTGGTAACCGGAAGTAATGGACAATTAGGAAGTGA
>JAOZPM010000051.1:0-13242 GCA_029932765.1 Bacteroidales bacterium
AAGATTTAATACTATTATTCATCATAACTTATAATTATTATATCCTAAAAAAAATCATTCTTAATTCAATTAGTAAATGCAACTTTTACTATTCTCTAAAAATTAGGCTACTCTTTATTTATAGCTTTAAAATAAAAATCAGGATTGAAAGCCTTACCATCTTTAACAATAACCTTTGTAATATTTGCACTTACCATTAGCTTATTATCTTTTTTCCTATATATTTTTTGATGAAAAATAATTTTCAAACTCCCCTTTCTAGATACATTAATAGTAGATATAAATATATCGCCACTAACCAATGAAGTTTTATATACAATATCAGCTCTATAAACCATTGGAGACAAATTCATTTCTGATAATTTTGTAAAATCTAGTCCTACACTTAACAAAAACTCGTGCCTAGTATGTTCCAAATAATTAAGATAAGCTGCATTATTTACAACCGACTGCAAATCGCACTCATAGTCTCTGACTTTTAGCTCTAAGCTATATAAAAAATCTTTCATTTATGATTTTTAATGATGATGGTGTCCACTTCCATGACTTTCAGGGCCATCACCTTCGTGACTACACACATTGCCTGTTAGCTCAAGCTTACCTTCTATTAGATCTTCTACTAGAGCTTTAGTCTCTTTTACATTTGCCCCTAAATATACATTAATACCAAAATTATTGAATATTGTAATGGCCTTGCCTCCAACACCTCCAACAATAATATCTGTTATCTTTTGCGCTGCCAAAAAATTAGGATAAGAGCCTGTTAAATGCTCTGGCACAGGCAAAATTTCCATGTCTACAATTTTATTATCCACAACATTATAAATTGTGAAATATTCGCTGCCACCAAAGTGAGCGCTTAATAAGCCTTTTAATGTAGGCACTGCAATTCTATTATTATTCATTATATATGGTTTTATTTATTTGTTTAATTCTTTAACTTTATTCCATGCATCAATTATTAGATGCTTTACTTCACTATCCTCTATTTCCACTATTGCTTTACAATCAGTCATAGCCTCAGTAAAGGTTTCATCATAAGGGATATTTGCCAAATGCACAATTTCCTCTTCTTTCATAAACTCAAGTATTTCTTCTGCTTTTTGTTTATTCAAATCAGCTTTATTAATTATACAACCAGCCTTTATATGGAATTTCTTGACTAATTCATACACTCTCTTTAAATCGTGAAGCCCAGAAACAGTTGGCTCTGTAACAAGGACCACAAAATGCGCTCCCGACAATGAAGAAACCACAGGGCAACCAACACCTGGCGAGCCATCAACAATAATAAATGACTTATTAAGTTCTTTGGCTACTTCTTTAGCTTTATTTTTTACATGAGCAACAAGTTTTCCAGAATTATCGGCACCAATTCCTAATTTTGCATGCACAAATGGCTGATTAAATCTAGTTTCGGCAATATGCCATTGTCCAATATTTTGAGGGATATTTGTAATCGCCTCTACTGGGCAAACTCTAGCACAATAGCCACATCCCTCACATGATAGCTCATCAACAATATGTATCCCATTATTTACATCTATGGCGTCAAACCTACACACATCGAAGCATTTACCACATTGCGTACAAGCATCTTGATCAATTAATGCCAGCTCTCCACTTATAAAATCTTCAGAAATACTATTTTTTGGCTGTAATAAAATATGCATATCTGCCGCATCAACATCACAATCGGCAATAACAATATCATTAGCTCCCAAAACTGCAAAAGAAGTAGCTATAGAAGTTTTTCCTGTACCTCCTTTTCCCGAAATTACGACTATTTCCTTCATATCTTTTCTTTTATATCTAATATATAACTACAAATACTCCCTAATTGAATTCTAACTTCAGGAATTTTGTCATAAAGCAATTCTCCTTTAGAATAAAGCTTTGCAATTTCTTTATCATTAGGTATTTTGGCAATAATTGGAATATTATTTTCAATACAATAATCATTTACATCATCATTGCCAATACCATGTCTATTTATTACAATGGCAAATTCCTTCTTAAGCTCCTTCATTGTTTCAATTGCAAGTTTAAGATCATTAAAGCCAAAAGGTGTTGGCTCGGTAATAAGGATAATAAAATCAGCATCTTTTGTTGCTTCAATAACTGGGCAAGAAGTGCCTGGTGGCGAATCAAATATCTTTATTACATCATCACTAAACTTACTATCAACATAAGTTTGAGTTTGCTTTATAAGTGGAACCGCCTGCTCCTCACCAATAACTAACCGACTTTCTATAAAATCGAAATTTGATGTTTTAAAATGTTTCAGTTCACCCATTTTTTTTGCAATCATGGGAAGCGAATTAGTTGGGCATAATTCAGAACAAGCATAACAGGAGTGACATAATTCTGGAAAAACCATTATCTCATCCATTATGCGCAATACCGCATGATAATTACATACCACCTGACAGTTTCCGCAAAGAGTACAAGCCGTACTATTCCATTCTGGAATCATTTTATACTTATCCTCTGAGTAATGTAAATCAGCCTTTAGAAATAAACCAGAGTTTGGCTCTTCCACATCCAAATCAACCAATACTACTTTATGTTTCTCGGCCAAATAGGCTGATAAATTTGTGGATAGTGTAGTCTTTCCAGTACCTCCCTTTCCACTTGCAATTGCTATTTTCATTTTATCTTTTATAATATTTATAATTACTAAATGCTAAAAAGTTTACACTCTATTTTTAGCTAATAATTCCTCTCTTATCATAGTATGACCACATTCAGGGCATTTCAAATCAGTACATTTAATCCCCTGTGCATGCTTTACTTTGGTGTCGCATTTAGCACAAACACAATAACCACCAAGGCCAAAACCACCACCATTATTTCTTCCTCTACCTCCACCATGTCCCATTCCTCTACCTAATCCTTGACCATCATGATTTCCAGTACCATTACCGTTTCCATTTCCGTTTCCGTTTCTATTTCCTCTATTTCTGTTCATAATATTAATTTTTAAAGGGTTATTTTTTCCGGCCACCTCTATGTCGCCTATTTACCGAACAACATCTACCGTGACCATATTTATTTGCCATATTATTCAAATCATCAGAATTACATTTTGGGCAACTTTCAACATGCTCATCAATGGATATTGTAAATATATATCCACAACTATTGCACTTTATACTATTGCTTTCAAAATGAATATTTCCACCTTCTATTTGAAGAAACATACCTTTTACTATGAATTCTGATACTTTTTTTCTGGCACTGTCTATCAATCTCGAAAATGTAGATCTAGAAATATTCATCTCCTTTGATGCATCAAGATGCGACAAACCATTATTATCTGCTAAGCGTATTGCTTCATATTCATCTAATGATAAACCTATAGTTTGCAAATCTCTACTCTTTACACCTATTGGCTTAAAAGCCGAATAAAGTGGAGGTGTTTTTACTATTCTATTATTTTGTGGTCGTGCCATAAGTAATTATTATACGGCAAAGATAATGCACATATGTGCATAATGAAAGAAATATTATATGAGATTTGTAAGCTTTTTCTTGTTTATTTGACACAAATAGAATGGTCAAAATGGAGTTTGATTCAAATTTATCTAAATCCACATCCATTTATAAACGCAAATCTTCACAAATAAATCAAATATTACATATAATTTTTTCGCATCTTTGTATTCAATATGACAAAGCACTATTACTTCACACGGCTAATTATCCTAATACTAATGGGCCTAAGTTTTCATCTAGCACTTGTAGCACAAAAAGATGGAGAGCTAGATTGGTGGACCGATAGACATAATTGGGATGGACATACAGCGTGGTTTAATATGATGACTACCTCCGCTGCATATTTTGGGCCTAATGCTTTACCTGTGCCCATAGTTAAGGATGGCTTAGTGGAGCAAGAATACAGTTTCGAGTTTCGCCCAGAAGCACATATATCTCCTGGCGACAAAACCTATGATTTATATACATCATTTATAGCGCCACTAGGTGGAGTAGCCAGTTTCGAGGTATTTATTGTTCCCATAGAATATTATAAATTAGACACTAATACTCGAAATGAGCGATTAGCCAGAAATTATAATGCTGAAGGGCATGCTGGAGGTGATTTTTGGTTTGGAACAAATATTCAAATAGTAAAAAACAAGAAATTCCCAGATTTAGTATTTTCTGCATATTTTAAAACAGCATCAGGCACAAATTTATCAGATGCAAGATATACTGATGCCCCTGCATACTATTTCTTATTAACCTCAGGAAAAACAGTTGATATTGATAAATCAAAGAATATAAGCCTTAGACTATCGGCTCACATAGGAGTATATATTTGGCAAACATGGATAAAAGAACACAGTCAGGACGATGCAGTTGCTTATGGAATTTCTGCCCGTTTACAAAACGAAAAATATTTTTGCAAATTATCATTTTCGGGATACAGTGGTTACTTGAACAATGGAGATAGACCTAATGTTTTTAGAGCTAAAGTAGGAACATATAATAAGCCTCTGAACTTTGTGCTTAATTATCAATACGGCATTACCGACTTCGAATATCAAAGCTTTGGTATATCATTAATATATCGTTTTGGCAAAATAAATAAGCAATAATGAAACATCTGCTAAACTATACAAAGGATATACGCTTTTGGATTATTGTTTTCTTTCTCGTCAGAATGATTGGCATAACTAATCCTCCATTAGAGGCAGCACATTCATGGAGGCAGACAACAGTTTGTATGGTATCGCGTAATTTTTTGGAAGTAGATAATAATATTTTTTACCCTAGGATAGATATTGCTGGAACTAAAACAGGAATTACAGGCATGGAATTCCCATTATTAAATTATACTATATATATAGTTGCAGAAATATTTGGATATCAACATTGGTATGGAAGGTTAATTAATTTAATAGTTTCATCATTTGGTATATTTTTCTTTTATAAGTTAATTAAGAAATATTTTAATAAAGAGCTAGCTTTCAAAGCATCAATAATACTTTTAGCATCAATATGGTTTGCCTATTCCAGAAAAATAATGCCCGACACATTTGCTACTTCATTGGCCCTAATAAGCTTATATTACGGTTTAGCATTTTTTGATAATAGTAAAAGATATAAATACTTAATACTATATTTTATCTTTGGAATATCTAGTTTACTATCAAAAATCCCTGTGATATTTTTATTCACAATATTCATAATACCAATAATTAACCACAAGAATTCTTTAAAAACCAAGTTATTATTCTCTACAATTTCTAGCGCATTACTTATTCCTGTTTTTGCTTGGTATTATATATGGGTGCCCTATTTAGTTTCAGAATATGGATTTTGGCATTTCTTTATGGGAGAATCAATAAGCGATGGTTTCTCTGATATAACTAATAATTTAGGAACAGTATTCAAGCATTTTTACGCAAATTCAATAAAATACATTGCATTCTTCTTCTTCATTATCGGACTTATATTTGCAGTTATTAAGAAAGAATCACTAATGATAATAAGCTTTGCAATACTATTCTTTTCTTTCCTAATAATAATGCTCATTGCTGGAGATACCTTTGTGCGCCATTCGTATTATATGATTGCTTTTGTACCTATAATGTCGTTATTTGCTGCATACGGAATTATTCAAATAAAGAATTCAAAACTTGCAACAGTAGTATTACTTTTTATTGTATTGGAAGGAATACTTAATCAGCAGCAAGATTTCTGGCTTACAGAAAATCAACAAAGTATTGAGCAGTTAGAATCACAAATGGACAATATTTCAAAACAAAATGATTTGATTGCGATAAATAGTGACCAAAACCCAACTGCCATGTATTTTGCTCATCGCAAAGGTTGGGTAACTACAAATAAATTCCTAAATGATAGCATCTTAAGTCTAAAAAAACAAGGCTGTACTAATATTATTATTCTTAAAACCAGATTTGGAACGGATATACATTTAGATAAAACAGTAGTTTTTGAAAATAAATATTATCGTATTTACGATTTATCAGATACTAATCATCAATAATTTTTAAATAGAAATTAAGACGAATATTATAACGTCAAAAAAGGGTCAAAACAATATTGTTTTGACCCTTTTACATATATATTATTATCTTTATCTATTTAATTATCAGTTTTTTATTTATTGAATTAATCCCATCACTTATATTTAAATAATAAATACCTGTAGGCATTTCAGAAAGATCTATCAACTCATCTTTAGAATTAAGTTCGTCCAATTGCTTACTAATTATTACTTTTCCTGTGGCTGTATAAATATTCATTTGCACACTGCCACTATTAACTCCGTCAAGATTGATATAGAACTTACCATTACTTGGATTTGGATAAATACTAATATCTAATAATCCATTAACATGTTCAATCCCCGTACAGGCCTCTACAATAATATCAATAGAATCGGTTTGCTCACAACCATCACTATTGCGTACAACTACAGAATAAGTATATGTTCCTACTCCTAAAATTTGAGCATCTATAGATAGAGTTTGCAAAGTAGAACCATCATTCCATAAATATATATAATTAGAACCTGCACCAGCATCAATATCAATTGTATGGTTAATACAAATAGTTTGGTCATCACCCAAATCAACAGTAGGAGAATCAAATACGTCAAAGTCTACTGTGTCGTAATTATAACAAGTATTGGCATCAACATAATAATAAATAATATTATTTGTTCCAACAGTAGCAGCAGCAGGACTAAAAACACTACCTATAAGACCGCTCGAAGCCGTAAGCAAGCCACCGGCAGGACTTGCCTGAATTTGTACATCAGCTTCATTATTGCAATAAGATACTGCAATATTATCGATACTTACTGTAGGTAAGGCATTTACTGTAATAATAACAGTATCCATATCAGTACATTGATTACTATTTGTAAAAGAGTAAATTAAAGTATCTATTCCCACAATAGCAGGGCTATAAATATTATTTGCAAGAACATTTCCCGTAAAAGTTCCCCCAACAGGGCTAACAACAGCTGTATCGTTATCTGCATTATGACAATATTGATTATCTAATCCACTGATTGAAACAGTTGGAGTAGGATATATACTCACATAAACAGAATCAGTATTTGAGCAACCATTTGCATCGGTAATTGCATATTTCATCTTTGCCGAAATAAATAACCAACCCGATGGCACATAATAAGATGGGTCAAATAAGTTACCCGTAATAGCTCCCGAACCGGAGAAAACACCACCAATCTGAGTTGGCACTAATGTATCAACAGCATAATTATTACAATAAGTTGAAGTATAACCGCTAAAGCTTGCATCTGGCAAGGCATTAACTGTTACATTAACAGTATCGGTATTACTACACGATTGCGCATTTGTGTATGTATATAACACAACAAAATTTCCAGCTCCTGCTGTTGATGCAGAGAATACACTACCCGAAGTTCCTGTGCCACTAAAGACTCCACCACTAGGTGTTGCTGTAATATTAACATCAGCAGCATTTAGACAATACTCATTTGCTAGATTACTAATACTTACAACAGGTATACTGACTGGCACCACTACTATACTATTACTTATAACAGCTTTAGTCCCTCCAGTAATTTTACAAAAATAGGTTCCTGCATCGCTAGCATCTAAACCATTAATAAATAATGTATCATTGGTTGCGCCAGAAATTCTGCTACTTCCTTTATACCATTGATAATGAAGTAAAGTACCATGCACAGCGGCAATACTCAAATAAGTAGTATCACCTATACATTCTGTATTAATACTAGGTTGTTGGTTTATTACAATAGCTGAAGTATTAGACTCGGTAAGCGACCCATGAATTGGATTAGCTCCATTTGTTCCGTTAAAATCAGTTTTTTTAGTTAGTATGGCAGTAGATGGATTATACTCATAAATAGTTCCTTTATTATTAGCACCACCAATCCATGCATAACCATATAATTTCCCATTTGCAGATTCCATAAGGTCACCCATTGGTTTGGAGCCTGTATTACTTACCGAGAAATTTGCTTTATTAGTAACAATTATGGATCCAGGAATATACTCGTCAATAGCACCACCTTCATATTCAGTATTTCCTGAACCACCAGTAGAAAGAACAAGATACATTTTGCCATCAGAACCCATTAGAGGTGTGTTTCCTTGCGAATGATAACCCGTATAATTATACATTTCTTTTTTCATTGTAAAAGTACTTGTAGTAGGATCGTATTCAAATAATGTTCCATTCGAATAATAGCTCTGACCACCATAACTAGTTAGACCATACAACTTACCATTATCTGCAAGAGAAAGGCTTCCTTGAGGTGAAGTACCATCATTATATGTAAAGCTATGTTTATTAGTTATTATAGAAGTATTTATATCATATTGAAAAATAGTTCCACCATTATTTGCAGTCAAACCATATAGTTTACCATCCCAAGCTTCCACCATTTTCCCCATGGGTTTTATTCCAACTAAATTAGAGAAATCTGCTTTCTTTGTTATTACCCATGTATTAGTATCAATTTCGAAAACTGTACCAAAGCTATTATCACCTCCTCGAGAAGTTAGACCATAGAGCTTACCATTTGAAGCCTCCATTAATCCACCTTTTGGTTCATAACCAGTTAAACTATCCAAGTCAAACTTTTTAGTATAGCTATCATTAGCAGGATTAAATTCAAAAACAACACCTTTATTATTAGCACCACCTTTAGAGGTCATACCATATAATTTCCCATTAGTTACCATTATCAAATCTCCTTCTGGATTTATTCCATCAACAGGTTCTGAGAATTTAAACTTTTCTGTTACAGTATGATTTGATGCATCATACTCAATAAAAGAACCATCAGTGCCAGTATTTGCAGGAAGGCTTGAATAGTAGTCGCCTCCTGTGTAATATTTTCCATTTGAGGCTAACATTAAACCTTTATATATATAACTAAGGTTTGCACTTGTGTCAACTAAGATTTTTGTATTTGTTGAAGGATTATATTCCCAGAAGCGCATGGAAGAAGAAATATTATAGTCTTTACCCGTAATTATAATTTTACCATTTGTATTTACCAATATTTCACTATTATAACTTCCATTGGCAATGCTATCTACAACAATAGCTATACCGGTAGATATTGTATATTTCCATAGGTAAGAATGAGGCTCTTGATTATAAGTTCCTGGAATTTGATAGTATCGGCGTGTAATACAATAAAGCTCATTTGTACCTACTAATACTGGAGCTCCCTCAGGATTTTTACCAAGAGAATCATTACTAAAGCCATATAAATTTATAGCTATATTAGTTACAGGATCATACTCAAATATATTTCCAAAAGCGTATTGATAACCATTAGGATAATTCCCTCCTGACTCTGAGGTACCATATATTTTTCCATTAGTAGATTGTATTAAACCCGACCTTGCATCTTGCGCTGCTTTATTTCCACTCGAACCGTTTTGCAAATCCAGTTTCAAAGTGTAGGTATCAGTAGCAGGATCTATTGTAAAAATCACACCCTTGTCATTATATCCACCATCAGAAGTAATACCATAAAGTTTTCCATCAGAAGCTAACAATAGATTTCCAACAGGATTTTCTCCGTCAGAATTTTGACCAAAAGAATGAATCTTAGTATAAGTTCCTGTAGATAATTCATAGGAATATACTGTACCATAATGTTGACTAAAACCTCCAATACCTGGTGTAACACCATAAAGCTTCCCGTTTGGTGCTAATATTGGCGCACTTTGTGGCCAACAACCTGTTGTTGTATCATCAAAATTAAAAAGTACATTATAGTTACCATTACTAGTGTCATATTCAAATATTACACCACTATACTTTTGATATTGATACCACGGAAAAGAGCATACATTAGCACCTCCAAATTGAGTTGTACCATATATTTTTCCATTCGATGCTTGAGTAAATACACTATTAGGCGTTCGCCCTGCATGATAATATTCAAAATTGAAAACAGTTTGCAGATTCCCTCCTGTAGTATCAGTTTTAAAAATTGTTCCTTCATTACTAACTCCACCACTAGAAGTCATACCGTAATAGTTTGTCTGAGCAAATAAACCCATCGACATTAAAATGCTTAATCCTAAAATAATTATTAATTTCATTTATTTATATATTAATGTTAGTTTTTAACTAAATACAAATATATGTCTTATAATAACTAACAAATAGGGGTAATTATACCTATTTTTTAACAGTATTATGCACATTTTTATTCAATAATTATATATAGGAATTTGAATTTTTAGGGAATAGAATTAGGGTTTTCCAAATTATCACTTTATCAATATTTATAGGAATAGCTAGCCAATATTAGCATTATAAAGTGTAGCAAATAATTTATATTTATTGGCAGATAAGTACATTATTAAGAATACAATCCCTAAAACTATAAACAAGTTTGTATGAAATAAAAAGTGCTTATATTAATAATTAAAGCAAACTATTCATAATAAAACTCCATAAGCCTATCCATATATACATCATTCCAACCATCAACCATATCTTCGAAAGCTTCGTCAGGAATATTAGTATGCAATAACTCTAGTGAAGTATTACTTTTATCTTCGTGCAACTTAAAGGTGACTATCGAATCATCTTCTTGATCGCCGAAATACCATTGCTGAACTATTTTTTCGCCAGGAATCAATTCTATATTTTTCCCTAGTATATTCCCATCAAACATAGAAAACTCAGCACCTTCTTCGGCAATAAACTTAGTTGCCTCGCCTGACCATAATCGAATAGTCAGCTCTGTTGTCAAACCAAGATATACTTGATCGGGAGTGGTTTTTAATTTATAATATTTTTTAAAATTCTTCATGCTATTTTTCTATTTGCATTATATAATCCTCTACTATCAAATCTGATTTTTTAATTACTCCTTTGGCCCAGTTGATATGTATATCTACTATCTCCTCTTCGCTAAGTTGCCAGTCAATATCTGATTTTCTGATTTTCTCACTCAGATGAAACATACTTAAGGCTGCAGATACTGATATATTAAAACTCTCAGTAAATCCATACATAGGAATCTTTACATAAGCATCAGCATTTTCAAGCGCCACATCAGACAAGCCATTTAATTCAGTTCCAAATACCAAAGCCGTTTTTTGTTCTAAGGGCATTTCGTCAAGCATTACATCTTTTTCGTGCGGCGTAGTTGCCACTATCTTATACCCTTTAGCTCGCAATTTATTAAAACAATCGATGGTATTATCCTCCGCAGTATTGTACTTATACATATTCAACCATTTGGACGACCCCATTGCAACCTGCTCACTAAGTTTATATTTATTGGAATTCTCAATAATATGAACATCCTGAATACCAAAAATATCGCAGGAGCGAAGCACTGCACTAGCATTATGTGGCTGGTATATATTTTCGAGCACAACAGTTAAGTGCCGCGTTCTATTCAAAATATTTTTTTCGAAAAGATTTCTTTTATTATCAGAAATAAATCCAAACAAATACTCTCTTAATTTTTTTTTGTTTTCAATTGTATTACTCATAAAAAATAACTGATATAATTACTATAACCATAAAAAAAGCCTTCAACCGTATAAAACGATGAAGGCTCTCATAAGTTTCTTTTGCTGAAGATTATAAAGCTAAATCAGAACCTGCTTTAAATTTAACAACTTTTTTAGCAGCAATTTGAATAGCCTCACCAGTCTTAGGATTACGACCTGTACGAGCAGCTCTTTCGTTTACTGAAAAAGAACCAAATCCTACTAAAGCAACTCTATCACCTGTTTTTAGTGCGTCAGTTGTAGATCCGATAAATGCTTCTAATGCTCTTTTTGAATCAGCTTTGTTCAAGCCAGACTTTGCAGCCATTGCGTCGATTAATTGTGTTTTGTTCATTTTTTGTATCTTTTAAATGTTTATTATAATTTATACCACAAATATAATAGAATTAATATAATAAACAAGCCCTACAGCCCTAAAACATTGACATTGTTAATAAGTCGACGATAAAAGATATTTATTTATCTATCAAAAATATTAAATTGCAGTAATTATAACTACCTGTTATTATGTGAATTATGTTACTATGAATTAATATAAACCTTGCAACTAACTCACTATAAATAATTTCTGAAAAACTGTCTTTTTTTCCAATTGTTAATAAATATAAGCTCCTAAACCCTCTCAAAAGTACCTAAAACACTACTATTACGGCAAGGTAAAGCTTTGTTTTAGCTCCATTTCCAGTTATTATCAATAGAGAATCCACTTAAAAAGCTTGCTACATCCATACGCTTTTTTGACTGCAATTGTAACGAAAGCACTTTCAATCTACCATTATTCAAACCTAAATACAGCTCTTTCTTTCCATCAGTATATATAGCACAGACTTCCGAATCTGATTCTATAATCTCTGTTTTAAATATTTTCATAATGAACTCTTCTCCTTTTGGCGAAATAATTTTTATAAATGCAGCAGGATAAGGGCTTAAACCTCTTATAAAATCATATATGCTTTTCGTATCCTTATTTGAAGATATTTTACAATCTTCCTTAAATATTTTTGGAGCTGACCTTATTAATATTTCATCAGAAACCTCCTCTTGAGGAATTAGGTCTACCTTATTACCTTCTATTAAATTGCAAGTATCAATAACTATTGACTCACTCATAAGCATAAGCTTATCATGTAGTATTCCTGCATCATCGTTATTATCAATTGGGCATTTGCGCTGCAAAATAATTTTTCCAGTATCTATCTTCTCATCAATCATAAAAGTTGTGAGCCCACTTTCGGTATCGCCATTTATTATTGCATAATTAATAGGTGCAGCACCCCGATACTGTGGCAATAGCGAACCATGAATATTGAAAGTCCCTTTAGCAGGAATAGTCCAAACAACTTTTGGAAGCATCCGAAACGCAACTATAACAAATACATCAGCATTTAGTTCCTTTAGTCTTTGCACAAAGTTCTCATCGCGCAATTTCTCTGGTTGCAATACTTCTATTCCTTGCTCTAGAGCATACTCCTTAACAGCACTAGCCCGCATTTTTTTGCCTCGCCCAGCTCTTTTATCAGCCACAGTTACTACGCCCACGACATTATGCTTGCTATTTACCAAAGCCCGTAACGGCGCTACTGCAAACTCTGGAGTTCCCATAAATACTATATTCATATATTTGATGTGTTTGTTATATTTGCAAAAGTATGGAAAAGCTTGGATTATTGATATTTATTTAGTCCCAGTCTTCAGT
>JAOZPM010000051.1:13342-19628 GCA_029932765.1 Bacteroidales bacterium
TTTACTCCCTACCGCCTACAAACAGCTAGGCCAAGAGCTTTCTCCAATATATCGGGGGCTTCATATTCCATCGGATAATGAGGAATGCCGCCTTCCATAAATTTGCTGCCACAGATTATGAAACCTGCTTGCTTATAAAAGTCCACAGCATATTCTTGAGAGTTGAGCATTATTCGTTTTTTAAGAGGGCGCACATCGTTTAGCATATAGCGCATTATATCGCGTCCAAGACCTTTGCCTCTCGCCACTTTAAGGAATGCAAATCGCTCAAATTTAATTACATCATCAACTATTCGATATCTAGCTGTACCAACAGCTTTACGCTTACGATAAATAAGAAAATGCGTACAATCTTCTTCATATTCCCACTCTATTTCCTGAGGAACTTTTTGCTCATTCACAAAAACCTCAACTCTGATTTCCATTGCAAGCTTATGAAGTTCCTTATTATCAAAATCAAATTTTACAATCTTACCCATTACTTATCTTTATTGTAAATACAGTCCCTTTTTCAGGCTCTGAAACAAAATCTATTTCGCCATTGCTATTACTAACAATATTTCTAACCATCGCTAGCCCAAGGCCCGAGCCTTTGGTCTTAGTAGTAAAGTTAGGAACAAATATCTTATGCCTCATATCACTTTCAATACCATGACCATTATCGGCAAAAGTAATAACTACATTATTTTCTGCAACTATTACATTTATATCAATAATAAGTTCCCTATTGGCAATGGCAGCCTGAATACTATTTTTAATTAGGTTATTAAAAACCCGAATCCACTGGTTTTTGTCAATATATAAATTTACGTCTTCGTCAAAATTCACATTAATAATAACATCCGAATAATCCTTATAAATATCTACTGCGGTATTAATTATTGACTCCAGATTATTGATTTCCATTGTTGATTTTGGCATATCTGCAAAATCTGAAAAGGCTGTAGCAATATCAGTAAGATTATCTATTTGCTCAATAAGTGTATTCGATAATGCTTGGAGCCTCTCTTTATTATCACTTCTATTTTCGTCGTATGAGTGTATCATATATTGCACAGAGAGCTTCATTGGAGTAAGTGGATTTTTAATCTCATGAGCTACCTGCTTAGCCATTTCACGCCAAGCAGTTTCTCTTTCACTCTTGGCAAGCCGTTCGCTACTCAGTGCAAGGGCATCAATCATTCTGTTATATTCAACAACCAAAGTCTCTATTTCCTCAATCCCAGTCCATTTTATCTTACTGTTTTCATTACCAATACTCACCATCTGAAACTTTTCTTTAAGCATATGCAATGGTTGCGAAATATACTTACTCACAAATAAAATAATAAGAATAGCGATCACCACTATTAGCACATAAACATTCATAAGTGCCATTAAAAGAGTAGATATTTCACTTTTAAGAACCTCTTCCCGAGCAAAATATGGTAAATTTATAAAAGCTATTATTTCATCATTAGAATTATGAAATGCCATGTATGCCGAAGAAAACTTCAGAGAACCTATATTCTCTCTATCTATATAAATACTCTGATGGTCGTGTTTCAGATCCTTTAAAGCCTTTGGGTTCATCAACTCTGACATAAGATTCCTATCAAAAATCTCGTACCTAGTACTCATTAGTAGTTTTCCATCGAGCTGATAAATATTTATATCAGTATCAAATACTTTCCCAAATTTATACAATAACGACTGTAGATAATCTGGATCAACTTTTGTTAGATCACTCTCTCCCGACAGCTTATGTTCAAATTCTATTTGCAGTGCCAAAGAAAGATCGGTAAGTTGATTTCTATTTTTAGAACTATCCAAATCATTAATATACAGCAATGTAATAACACTAATTATAGCAAATGAGCTTAAGATAATCACCACCATTATTATTTGTAGTCTTTTCCCAAAATTCCACTTTACATTTAATCTCCTAAAAGTATTAATACTATTGAATGACAACAGAACAGTGAAAAGTATCCCTAAAAGGATAAATAAATATGAAAAAGGCGCTAGCTGACCAAGCATAGGCTGCTCTTGCAAACTAAGCACAAAAACCACATCATCATTTAGCTTATAAACTAAGTGATTATAATTTTTAACAGTCGTAAAACTTAAATCTTTATCACTAATAAAATCCTTTGGAATATGCTCTGGAAAAGTATAATTCCCATACTTCTCTACCATAATATCATTTTCGTATTTTGCTAATGAATATTTCGATATTTTCACAAATGGATCGTATTCTTTAGCCCTCAAAACTCTTGTAAAACCCTTTCTTTTGAGCTTAGAGTTTATCTCCATATAAACAGTAAAAACCTGATTTAAGTTCTCTGTATTATTATAAAACCTAAATACTCCTAAATAATTTATCTGTCCACTACCATAGTCAAGTCTATATAAGTTTTTATTGTCGGTAAGCTTCCCAAAACTAATAAGGTTTTTATAAAAAAACGTATCACAATTTATCTCAATATTTTGAGGGCTTATTAGCAATTGTAAGTCCTTGGTACAAACGGTTGTTTGAAAGTCGTATTTCTTAAAATGCTCTTTATTCTCAAAATATTTATTCTCTATATAATTAGTAAGGCTATCAAATTCAATATTTTGATTAGCAAACATTGCAATTAATTTCTCATCAGCATATATCTTTTTTGATATCTGAGTAAAAAGAAATTCTGCCTGTGGATCTTGATTAACTGCAAGAGTTTGTATTATTGCTTTCCTCTTTATTCTCTCATTTTCTACATTTAAAGTATTAAACCAAAAGGCGATTAATATCGAAAACATTAAAAGAAAAACTGTGATAACAGTATTGCCACCAACACTGGTTCTAATATTCACAATAATAATATTTACAATACTTAACAGCACAAAGAATAGCAATATAGAATAATCATTATCCCCTCTATAAAGTACTATAAAATACTCAATAATAGAAAATAGAAGTATGCCTATAAGATGCTGCGATAGCTTAATTGAAAGCAGTAATTTATGAGTGTTAACAAATACTGTTAAGAATATTGCAATGCTAACACCTATGGATAATATTCCTATAATTGCTAAATAAGAAATATTATAAATACTTGAAAAGTTAAATGATATTGTAGAATTAAAAATCAGATCTGATACTATTGCTTTAATAAAATGGAGCAGCAAAACAAAAACTATAATACTTCCAAAATATAATACAACTTCCCATTTTTTCTTAATACTAAACTCCTCACTTCTAAAAAAGTAATCAATGGAGAATACAATAAATAATGCTCCTAACAAATAAAAGAATAATACTCCCAAGTTATCGAAGAATGAAGATGCAAAAGAAAAAGATGAAAAAATTGGACTTTCGTATAATAAGTCAGGCAATAGTATATTTAAATATAAAAATACTATTATAAGTATTGAAAATATTTTCCCCAAAAGGCTATATATATTATTCTTAATAAATATACTAATCAACTGAGATGCAAATGATATAAGAAAGAGAAATGATAAGATATAAACAATAAAAATACCCCCAATTGTTTTTAATGAGATAAGTATATTTGATTTCCAAATTACGCTTACTAAATAATCTCCAGATAGATTGACTAATGCATTTTCTTTAGATTTATCATTAATTAATTCGAGCTGTTTACTAATATCTAGATTGGGATTCAGTCCACTTTTCAGGTACTCATTGCTAACAGCATAGGAGCTAAATAGTCTGTAAACACACCTTATTGTATACTTCTTGCTAACAACATCTTTAACAATAAAAGAGCCTATTGGATTTTCATAAAAGAAAGTCTCTCCATTATTTATAGGAGCCTTTATTTCAAAGTTATTATCGGTCCAGGCAATGGTTTCACTTTCGCTATCAACAACAAACACATGAATATTATTGGCATTTGCATAATCCATTAAATCTTTGGAGAAATAATATTGCTTATTATCAATAATTGAGGAGTCAATATTTGGCAAATAATTATGAACTATAAAGTCCATATTATTCTCAACCTCCTCAATATGGTTCTGGAGTTTTATTTGCAAATAATTATTACCAAAGTCACCTGTTTGAAAATTTGATATTAACAAACTCAGGAAATAAAAAACAACTGATAATACTCCCAATATCCAAATGGATAAAAGTGGTTTTGAGAAAGATTGTTTGTGACTTGATTCCATAATAATATCGTAAAATAAGACCGTTGCATAATTATGAGTTTTCGGCAATAAAAGCCAATCTTTCATCCAACTATTTTGTTGTCGATTTTTTTAAAGTCCTCAGTTACAAAAGTAACCTGCGGGTTTAAAAAATCTGCCGCCTCATATTTGAATAAAATATTGGCTCATGCAACGGTCGTAAAACGCAAATTTAACATTTTATATGGCTCAATAAACTAAATACTTATTAATGAAAAAGGATGGAGAAAATAATAAGAAACATATGCCTTAGTAAAACACAAGCTATTGCTGTACTTCATCTTTTTGGCTTAAGAAAATTTCACTTTCAGTCATTTTATTAAACCCTTTAATTGCTAATTCTGTAATCTTTTTTATTGCTTCTTTCGGCTCTGTATTAGCAACACTTTCTTTTTCTCGTTTAAATATTCTTGATGCTTTATTTTGCATCTTCTTTAGAGTTGTAACATCATCTTTATTAGAATCAGAGGGGTTGTCAGTATCGGTTGCTGTAATTAGAACAGAACTTGTATCCATCACAAAACTTTCTATAGCCATGGCAGTTGCTGCCTCAAACTCAATATCCTTACATTTATAAAGTGCTGCATCAATTCCTTTTGCGTCAATACTTACAACTTCATTAATGTCCCTTTTTTGTTGCAAACTTCTTGTTGGGCGATTAGGCTTTACTTGAGCTTGTTCTTCTACAATAGCTTGTTGCTCTAATATAGTATTATCATTAAGCACCGCTTCCGCATTAGTAACTCCCTCCGAATAATCAACACTGAGTTCCAACTTTGCATTACTCTCTATTTGCGAATTTATTCTTTCGAGAGTAGAGCTATAAAAATTGAAGGCCAACAAAAATGCAACTGCTGCTGCTGCCGAATTAATATATTTAGCAATACCAACAAGTCCAATTGTTCTATATTGATATAATGAATCTTTATTTTCAAAAATAATAGTTTTGTCAGCCTCTAACTTAGTATTGCTATAAAGCGCATATATTGCTTCTAATTCTTTACTATTATTAATAGCATACTGCAAATCATTAGATTCTTGAGCATTCAAATTATCCTCAATATAATCTATACATTTATTCTCAAATTGGTATTGAGGAATAAAAGAGTCCTCTCCTATTTGCAATAGTTTTAGGCTATCCTTATTCTCAAATACAACATCCTCCGCATTAATGGAAGAAACCTCTGCAAATTGATTGAATTCGTCAAGCAAATTAGGGTTTAATTCCAGAAAATCATCAACCTGTATTATCTCATCTTTCGACAGATCTCCTTCGTGATAAGCAATAAAATAAAATTCGTAATTCTCCTGATTAAGAAGTACCAAGGTATCAAACTGGACTTTCAAACTATCCTTATCGTTAAATGGCTCTATACATTGCTCAACCTCATAGTTGGCAATACCATTAAACTCCTCAGCAATAATAGGATTTTGCTCCAAAAACAATACTACCAAAGCACGAGTATCCTCATCTAGATTTCCGTCAAGGAAGTCGATCAAGAACTCTTCGTAATTTGATATATTTATTGTCTTTTGCATATTATATTTCTAATTAAATTACCATTTTTAAACTTCCAATATATTTCTTAAGAGCCACTCTTGCTCTATAAATATATACCTTCACTTGCGATTCGTTTAAACCAACAATCTCGCCAATTTCTTTATAATTATACCCTTCGTAATCCCTTAAAAGAATAACCGATTTTTGAACTTCTGGCAATTTTTCTAATGCATCTTTTAACACTTCCTGAATATCAGAATACGAATTATACTCCACAAGCTCTCGCTCAAGAAAACCATCATCCACATTACCTTTTCTATCCTTACGAATATAATCGATCATGGTATGATATGCGGCGGTAAAAAGATATGACTTTGCCTTATTCCCATCCACATTCTTACGCTTTATCCACATTTTGGTAAAGGCATCTTGTACAATATCCTTAGCAGTATCAGCATCTCGAAGACTTTTCAAGATAAACCTATACACACCATCGGAATGATCATCAACACATTTATTAAATTCTCGCGTAGTCATTTATCATATAGTATTATTCTGTTCGTATGCTGTGACGCATAATAATCCTAATTAGTTACAAAGATATTTAAA
>JAOZPM010000163.1:0-5656 GCA_029932765.1 Bacteroidales bacterium
CTACTTCAAAAAACGTAGGTGGATATAAGCCGCAATAAGTGGCAAACTATTTCGTTAATTTCCAAAGGTTTATTTTATGAATATTTATACAAAAAATCGTAGGTGGAAAGTTTTTCTTCTAACTTTTGCCATTATCATTGTTGCTGTATCGCTATGGTATACAAACGGTTTTATTACTAAGGTTAGTAAATCAGAAAGAGAACAAGTAGAGCTATGGGCTAAAGCTATAAGCAAGAAAGCCACTATTGTAAAATATACTGAAAAACTATTTTTTGATCTACGTGAAAAAGAAAAACGATATGTTTTTATATGGACACAAGCTACCCGTAAATTAATAACTGCTGGCCCTAATGATGATATTGAATTTCTAACAGGAATAATCTCAGGGAATAAGGATATTCCTATGATAGTTACAAACGAAGAAGGCTATATAACTGCAAGCAAAAATCTTAGCGACAAGCATAAACAAATATTAAATCTAAACTCTGAAAATGCTGATATTTTTACCGACTATCCTCCCATAAAAGCTTTGTATTTTGAAGACCAATACAATTATATATACTATAGAAATTCAAATACTTATTATCAGCTTAAAAGTACTCTTAACGATTTAATAAGGTCTTTTGTAGACGAAATAGTACATAATAGCCTATCAACTCCCGTAATTATAACAGATAGTACTAAAACTAATATAATAAATTACGGTGGAGATATAGATTCAACGATAATAAATAACCCTAAATTAGCAGTAGATTATATAAGCAGTATGGCTTCAAATAAAACACCTATTACGGTAAAACTAAACCAGGGTCATTATTATGTTTTTTACGATGATTCTCCAACATTAAAAAGACTAAGATACTTTCCAATAGTATTGTTTATAGCAATCTTTATATTCCTTTTAACAGCATATGCCCTTTTTGATATATCAAGAAAATCCGAACAAAGTAAGGTATGGGCAGGAATGGCTAAAGAAACAGCACATCAGCTGGGCACACCAATATCTTCGTTAATGGGATGGATAGAATTAATGAAGCTTAATTATCCTTCAGAAGATGGCTTAGTGGAAATGGATAAAGATATTGATCGGCTAAAACTAGTTTCGGAACGCTTTTCAAAAATAGGCTCTGTTCCTGTACTTAAAGAAGAAAATATTATCGTAATAATAGATAATGTTGTTAATTATATGCAAAGCCGTGTTCCCAGCAGAATTGAGTTAAGTATTAATAATCTTATTAATGACGAAAAAATAATAAAGCTTAATAAGCATCTTATTATATGGGTTTTCGAAAACCTTATTAGAAATGCTGTGGATACAATTGGCACTGATGAAGGTTCTATAATTATAACAATTGAAAACACCGATAAAGGTATAGGCATTGACATTAGCGACAGTGGTAAGGGAATTCCAAAATCAAAGCAAAAAACTATTTTTAATCCTGGATTTTCAACAAAATCTAGAGGATGGGGCCTTGGATTATCATTATCCAAAAGAATTATTGAGGAGTATCATTTAGGCAAAATTTATGTTAAAAACTCCGTAATAAACGAAGGAACTGTGTTTCGGATTTCTTTACGTGCATAATTATTCGTATATTGCATTGCGCTATATATAGGGTATTACTAAATTTGTTCCTGATAATCGGGACAGGCTGTAGGTTTTATAATTTTCTATTGAATTATTAAAAATGTAATCAGTGGATCAGTAATCTGTAACAATAGTGATTACGGATAAAATAAGGATTCAAATTTATTAACTTTATTCTTATTAATAACCCACTCAAAAACCTATAGAGTAACCTATAGCGAGCAGTATTACAGAATAAGAAACAGTGTTGAATATTTATTTAATTATATATCAGCATGCTTCTAAATTAGTATATACCTGCAACTTTAAACCTATAATGGTATAGCCATGATTAAAATTACCGAATGCCCCCGTGATGCAATGCAGGGTATAAAAGAATTTATCCCTACAGAGAAGAAAATCAAATTTATCAACTCACTTCTCCAAGTTGGGTTTGACACTATTGATTTTGGAAGCTTTGTTTCTCAAAAAGCAGTTCCTCAAATGAGGGACACTGTTGAAGTGCTAAATAATCTGAATTTAAGCAATACTAAATCTAAACTATTGGCAATTGTTGCCAACACTAAGGGTGCTAAACAAGCATTGCAATTTGAAGAAATTCACTATTTAGGATTTCCTTTTTCTATCTCAAAAACATTTTCGGAATTAAATATAAACGCCTCTGTATGGAAAGCACATCGTACGGTAAATGAAATATTAAACCTATGTGATAAAACTGGTAAAGAACTGGTTTTATATATTTCTATGGCATTTGGCAACCCTTATGGCGACAAATGGAATCCAGAAATTGTATACCGTTGGGTAGATATTTTACAAAAGAGAGGTGTAAAAATAATGCAGCTAAGCGATACCGTTGGTGTAGGCAATCAAGAAACAATTGGAGGGGCTTTTCGGTCTGTTGTGGAACATTTTAATGATGTGGAGTTTGGCGCTCACCTACACACCACTAACAAAAACTGGTATAGAAACGTTAATGCCGCTTATAAAAATGGATGTAGGAGTTTTGATACAACAATAAATGGACTTGGTGGTTGTCCTATGTCTGGTTATGAATTAACTGGAAATCTACCTACTTGTAATCTTACCAATTATCTGAAAAAACAAGATGAAAAAGTGGCCTTAAGGCAAGATTTATTGCTAAAATCAAGGACTCTTTCTGCATTTACTTTTCCCCATTAATGAATAATAAAAAAGCGAAAATATTTCGCCTATAATAAACTAAAAGCTATAACTTTGTAGTAATAAATTTTTTATAAAAATGTCGCAACAAAAAACGCAATTTCTTAAGGATACTTCCAATATAGCCTTTGATGAAAATCATCGTAAAATTATAGATTTTAATATTTCAAGATATGAGAAGGCTGTAATTAAAGGAAAAAAGCAATATCTAAATTTAGAATTAGCAAAAGATAGAGCCGCGAGAATAAAACGTAATGTTGTAAATAATTTAGAACTTCACCTAATAGAGTTTGAGCTGAATTTCTCAAAAAATGGCGGGCAAATAATCTGGGCAGAGAATGCTGAGGATGCCATTAATGCCATTAAAAAAATCTCTAAACTTCACGATGTAAAAAAGATAGTGAAGTCTAAATCAATGATTACTGAAGAAATTGAGCTCAATAAGCATTTAGAAAATGAGGGAATAGAATCTTTGGAAACTGATTTAGGAGAATATATTGTACAGATTGCAGGAGAAAAACCTTATCATATTGTTACTCCTGCCATGCATAAGAGTAAAGAAGATATTGCGCTTCTTTATCATGAGAAATTTGATACTCCCAAAGATTTTAGTCCCGAAGAACTTACCTTATATACAAGAAATTTACTCAGAAAGAAATTTACCCATGCCGATATGGGAATTACTGGCGGTAATTTTCTGGTTGCAGATAAGGGATTAATCGCACTTACTGAGAACGAAGGTAATGGTGTATTAAGCGTCTCGTTTCCGAAAGTACATGTTGCTATTGTAGGTATAGAAAAGATAATTCCTTCAATAAAAGATCTAGATTTATTCTGGTCACTACTTTCTACCCATGGTACTGGGCAAAATATTACAGTATATAATTCGCTAATTGGAGGTCCCAAAAAAGAAGGTGAGATTGACGGTCCTGAGCATCAATATTTAATATTATTAGATAATGGTCGCACTAACCTATTAAATACCGAACACCAAAAGGTAGCTCTCGGCTGCATTCGCTGTGGTGCTTGCCTAAATGTATGCCCTGTGTATAAAACCATTGGAGGCCATGCGTATAACACTACTTATAGCGGACCTATTGGCTCAGTTATCACTCCACATATGTGTGGTATTGAGGAATATAACCACCTAAGTTTTGCCTCCACACTTTGTGGTAGGTGCACCGAAGAATGTCCAGTAAAAATACCACTTCACGACTTATTGCTCTATAATAGACGCGATGCTGTGAAGCAAGGTAAAACAGAAAAAGGTTTTGCCGTTATTATGAGTGCTTATAAGGTAGTTATGAAAAAACGATGGATTATAGAAACCTTTTCTCCATCAGTAAAAAACTTCGGCATTGGAATGGTCTTCAATAAAGCTTGGGGAAGTAAACGTAGTATTCCTAAATTTAAGGAATCCTTTGCCAGTAGATGGAAGAAGGAAAGAGGGTATTAATTATTATAAGAGTAGGGACTTTTTGATGGCATAAAAACTCTTTATCCGATGTATTTCCTAAAAAAAAGGCATAAAAAAAGGGCTAAAAAAGCCCTAAATATTTTTCTAAAGTATTTTACTAATACTCGTCTTCATGAAAGAAGAAATCTTCTTTTGATGGATAGTCTGGCCAAAGATCTTCAATAGATTCATATTGCTCACCTTCATCCTCAATCTCACGCAAATTCTCAATAATTTCCATAGGTGCTCCTGAGCGCAAAGAATAATCTATTAACTCCTCTTTTGTTGCTGGCCATGGCGCATCTTCAATCTTTGATGCTAGTTCTAGTGTCCAATACATATCTTAATATCTTTAATTATTTTTCATTTTCTACTTTTGCAAAAGTAAACTTTTAATTGAAAAAACCAAGCTTTTTTAAAATTGGTTTTTAGAGAGGAAAATAAAGTTTATAATAAGGTTAAAATCCTACCCACCAAGACAATGCACCAACTTTGCGAGCGCAGCGAAGTAAATATTGTTGGAGGTAGTGTAAATTTTAAATGGGGTTGGGGAGTCTGCATCGTCGTGCCTCCTCGCAGAACCCTAGTAGTCTGCTTCGTCGTGCCTCCTCGCAGAACCCTAGTTTTAATTAAAGTTTAACGTATCTCCCTATACAAGCCCAGCGCGCCAATTTTGCGAGCGCAGCGAAGCAATCTTGTTGGAGCTAGTTAACACCTTACTTTGAACTTTGCCAAGTTATTTCTACGATATTGTTTGTATGCGCAGCATATCGTGGCATTGTAAAGAAATAATCGCTATAATTACAATGGGTTCTTTACTATGGCATTAGTCTGTGTTTTTATTAATCATAATTTCCCATTGTGTTGTCCAAACAATATTAAACTTCAAAATACAAAAAGTAACCATACTAATATAGCTCCCTCGGAGCAAAAAGAATCTAGCTCCGTAGGAGTGACACCGCTAGTCATTCCATTCAAACAAATATTTTTCATTATATTCAATTTTATATTTTTTCAGCAAATCAATATATTCATCCCTAAATGTATTTTTCTTATGATGTTCTGGTTGATTTAATATGTATTTTACCACTGTATCTATTTGTGATTTTGAATATGTAAATGCTCCAAATCCTCCTTGCCAATTAAACTTTCCCAATATCCAATTATTATTATTTATCCATTTTGACGAATTTGCTTTAATATCTCTTGCCATATCTGATATAGAGATACTAGGATGTAATCCAATTAAAATATGCGTATGATCCGTATTGCAAAATATAGCTAATGGTTTGGACTTTTTATTAGAAATAATACCACAAATATATTTCTCCAGTTTTTCACGATGTTCTTCAGCAATAAGGTTTTGCCTGTATTGAACTGCAAAAACTATCTGAACATATATTTGTGTATAAGTGTTTGGCATGTTATTATTG
>JAOZPM010000164.1:0-5619 GCA_029932765.1 Bacteroidales bacterium
ATATGCAAAAGCTATCGGTAGTAATAATAACTTTTAATGAGGAGAAAAATATTAGAAGATGCATAGAGGCTATACAAGATATTGCTGACGAAATAATTGTGCTAGATTCTTTTTCTACTGATGCCACCGAGAGTATTTGCAATGAATTGGGAGTAATATTCTCAAAGCATAAATTTGATGGTCATATACAGCAAAAGAATAGGGTAATGCAAATGGCCAGCAATGATTGGGTATTGTCGCTAGATGCAGACGAGCTGCCGGATGCTACTTTATTGCAAAATATAAAATCTGCACTGGATAATCCTCAAGCCGATGGATATTTTTTTAATCGTAAAACCAATTATTTAGGAAAATGGATTAAGCATTCGGGATGGTATCCTGATAAAAAATTACGTTTATTGCGCAAATCCAAAGGCAAATGGGATGGCATAAATCCCCACGACAAAATAGAGATGGAAGCAGATGCTAAGCAGGAATATCTGAAAGGTGATTTGTTGCATTATTCATATTATAGCATTGAGCAGCATCTTGCGCAGGTAAATACTTTCACTAGCATTGGAGCTAAGGAAGCTTTTAAAAAGGGTAAAAAGTCGAATTGGTTTATTGCGATTTACAAATCTGTATGGAAATTTAAGCGCGATTATTTTTTCAAATTAGGTTTCCTTGATGGCTATTATGGCTTTATAATATGCTCAATATCGGCCTTTGCTACTTTTACAAAATATGTAAAGCTTAAAGAACTTCACAAAAATGCCAATATATAATGAATATACTACTTAGTCGTACCGATAGTATTGGTGATGTGGTACTTACATTGCCATTGGCGGGATTGATAAAAGAGAAATACCCAAATTCTAAAATCATATTTCTTGGCAAAACATATACTAAAGATATTATTGAATGCTCTACTAATGTGGATAAGTTCCTAAATTGGTCAGAAATTCAGAAGCTCGATAATAATTCTCAAATAAAACTTCTTAAAGAAGAAAATATTGATGTTTTTGTTCATGTGTTTCCTAATAGAAAGATAGCAAAACTTGCAAAAAAAGCTGGTATCAAAACTAGAATAGGAACATCACACCGTCCTTATCACTACCTATATTGCAATAAGTTACCTTCATTTTCTCGTAAAAAATCTGATTTGCACGAAGCACAGCTTAATGTAAAACTATTGCAAGCATTGGATATTAATTTTACAGGAGAATTTCAAGAGTTAGAAAAATATAATGGCTTTACAAATATTCCCATATTAGAAGAGAAGTGGAAGAGTCTATTATCAAAAACCTCAAAAAATATTATTCTACATTCCAAATCTCAAGGAAGTGCGAGAGAATGGGGACTTGAAAACTTTAGTGAGCTTATTAAAATATCACTTGAAAAAGGGGCAAAAGTATTTCTTACAGGAACGGAGGCTGAAGGCTTACTATATCGTGAAAAACTAATGATTGCTAACGATAATTTGGTAGATCTTAGCGGAAAAATGACTCTAAAAGAATTAGTAGCTTTTATTGCAAATGCTGATGCTTTGGTGGCAGCAAGCACGGGGCCACTACATATAGCCGCTGCCACAGGAACTCTTGCTGTAGGTATTTTTCCTCCTATACGCCCAATACATACAGGGCGTTGGTCGCCAATTGGAAAGCAAGTAAAAGTTCTTTTTACTGATAAACCACATTGTACAGATTGCCTAAATGGTGAGGCTTGTGCTTGTATGATGAGCATTTCGGCAGAGGAGGTTTTTGATAGTTTATAATTCAGGAATAATACTTTTTTCTAATAATGATACCAATAATAATTCTTACGGTAATACTTACTATTGTTTCTTTTGTTTTCGATAAAAAGAAGACCAAAAAGGCTGTAAAAAAAGGTATGATGATGTTTGTGAAAATTCTGCCAACATTATTATCAGTGATAATAGTTGTTAGTGTGGTTTTATATCTAGTTTCTGACGAATTATTGATAGAATATTTAGGTAAGGAGGCAGGACTTGGAGCTTATGTTTCGGCCGCAGTTATAGGTTCTATTTCCATAATTCCGGGTTTTATAGCCTATCCTCTGGCTGGCATTCTGCTGAAAACAGGAGTTAGTTTTTCGGTATTATCAGTATTTATTACAACACTCAAAATGGTGGGAATTCTTACTATCCCCATTGAGGCAAAATTCTTCGGCTATAGAACAGCAATTATTCGAAATTTACTAAGTTTTGTGGGGGCTATTCTTGTTGGAGGCACAATGGCATTAATCTATTATTATATTTAGTATGTGGGAGTTATATAAAAAATACAAATACGATTTCCCGATAATAATTGCTTTTATCGTTTTTGTGCTGCTGTCATATTTTTATAGTTATAATCCTGGTATTAGCATATTTGAAGACAACTTTTGGGGCTTTACAAAAGAGATGATATTGGCATTGCCAATTATGTTTATTCTCGTGGGCTTATTTGATGTATGGGTATCGCGCGAGAAAGTACAAAAGCATGTTGGTGAATCGTCGGGCATAAGAGGAATGATGCTAATAATGCTGCTAGCATTTATTCAAGCAGGACCAATATATGCAGCTTTTCCTGTGGCTTATATTTTATGGAAAAAAGGAACTTCACCACGCAATATATTTATTTATTTGAGCTCGGCATCCATTGCAAAAATTCCCATGATAGCCTTTGAAATAGGTTTCTTGGGATTAAAATTCTCACTGCTAAGAATCATTATTAGTATTCCAATCTTTATTATTGTTGCAATAATAATGGGTAAATATTTCACAAAGAATAATTGTGAGGTAAAGAATGGCTAAATTTCACTTAAAATAATACGCATATTAGGGAAATAGACAGAAAAGCACCCTACTAATTATCACAATAATAATAAACTAAGCGATATTCGAAAGTAGTATCTTTATGCAAATTATGAAGAATACAATAAAGCAAATATCCACAATATTATTCCTGATGTACTATGTAGTACTTTCTGCAGGAATGAATATCAGCTTTCACTATTGTGAGGGTGGCTTGTCAGATATTGCAATCATGAATAATTCTACTTATTGCGAACTTCATTCTGCAAAATCTTGCGATACTGGTATTTGCGATCATATTGAAATAGAAGGGCTTCATTGCGATGCTGATGAAGCACACCATTGTTGTTCTAATGAGAATCTCTATCTTACTTTAGACATTAGTCCTATTTTTTCGATGACTAATTTTAATATTCAAAATATTGAAATAGATATTGAAACTATAGATAATAATACTGAAATAGAAGAAATTATTATTTCTGAAAGTACTAATTTCATTTTTCAGAAAAAACAATCTTACCCTCCGCCTTATCTGGCATTTCACTCCTTAGTTTTTTACGCGTAATTGTAATTTTAGAATAAGCAAACAGGATAATTATGTCTAATAATTATTCAGATATTTTAATTTAACAATACATAAAAACAAAAGAGATGAACAAAAATATAATTCTAATAATAGTAATGCTATTTGCTTTCGGGAGTATTAACATGATGGCTAATGATAATAGTATTGATAGTGATTTTGCAAACCAATTAATGGAAATATCAAAAGCTAAGGATATCCGTACCGATACCATTCATGTGGATGGTAATTGCAATATGTGTAAAAATAGAATTGAGAATGCCGCCCTAATTCGAGGGGTAAAAAAAGCAGAATGGCATAAGCATCACGATCATTTAGTAGTGATTTATGATGCAAATAAAGTTACTTCCTTAGAAATAGAGAAAGCTGTGGCAGAGGTTGGTCACGATACCCCAAATTATAAGGCTGATGATAAGGTTTACGATGCTTTACCAAAATGCTGCCTATACAGAGAAGAGGGAGCTCGTACTCACTAAAATGAAAGCCTTATTTATTGGGCTCCTAAGTTTTTTTATTGTCACTTTTGGTTTTTCTCAAGAAGAAGAGCATAATCATAAGGAAATAATAGAAGGCTTTGTATTCGGTACACAAGCCGATGGGAGCAAACAAGCTTTGGTGGGAGCAAACCTGCAATGGGAAGGACAAAATGCTGGAGCCATTAGTGGTGCAGATGGCAGCTTTAAGCTTAAACGTAATAAAAAAACTACAATTCTTATTATTAGCTATATCAGCTATAATAGCGATACTGTAGATATGACTCATGAGGATTATCTAGAGATTAGCCTACGTAGTGGTATGGATTTAAAAGGTGCTGAAATAGTTTATCGTCGTAAATCTACTACCATTAGCCATTTCGATTTAATAAAAACGGAGAGCCTTGGTCAGCAGGAGCTTGGTAAAGCGGCTTGCTGCAATCTTAGCGAGAGTTTTGAAACTAGCCCCACTGTTGATGTAAGTTTTACCGATGCTATTTCGGGGCAGCGACAAATTAGGATGCTTGGTCTTGCCGGGCCATATTCTCAACTTACAAAAGAGAATATGCCTGATATTAGAGGCCTTGCAGCTATCAATGGAATGGAGTTTATTCCGGGCACTTGGATAGAGAGCATTCAGTTGATTCAAGGAGCTGGCTCAGTGGTTAATGGTTTTGAAAGCATGGCTGGGCAAATAAATACCGAATTGCAAAAACCTGGCAAGATGGATAGGTTTTTCTTCAATGGCTATGTAAATTCTGATAGAAGCATAGAGGCAAATACTCATATAAAAATTCCTCTAGGAAAGAAATGGGATAGTGGTTTATTGCTTCACGGTAAATATAATGGCTATCGTCACGATTCTAATGAAGATGGATTTATGGATATGCCATTAACTACAAAATTTGTAGTTCTTAATCGCTATGAGTGGATTAATACTCATAATATTCACTTCGAATTTGGTGGACGTTATACATACATTGATCAAGTAGGAGGGCAGATGGATTTTGATAAAAATCAGATTAGCGACTCACTAACTCCTTGGGGAATGCTTAATAATGTGCAAAAAATGGATGCTTGGGCAAAATTTGGTAAAGTTAATAGACTTAAGCCGTGGCAAAGTACAGCTTTGCAAGTTTCGGGAGGTGTTTATAAACAAGATACTCGTTACGGATTGAATAAATACGATGCTCAGCAAAATAGTCTTTATGCTAATTTTATTCATCAAAATAGATTTGCTAGCGATAAGCATATTTATAAACTTGGAGCAAGTATTCAGTACGATGAGTATGATGAACAGCTCAATGCTGATATTTATAAAAGAACAGAAATCGTAACTGGAATTTTTGGAGAGTATAGCTTTAAACCCATTGATGAATTTGGCATTGTAGCGGGTATGCGTGCCGATTATCATAATGAATATGGAATGTTTTATACTCCACGAATTCATTTGCGCTGGGCAATGTTTGACCGTACTATTATTCGTGCTTCGGCAGGAAGTGGCTTGCGAACAGCTAATATAATTGCAGAGCATATGTCTATGTTGGCAAGTTCTAGAGATATCATTATCCATAAAAAAAATGATTATGGCTTTGGCCTTGATGCCGAAAAAGCATGGAACTATGGGATAAATCTAACCCAAACTTTTGAGCTAGATTATCGCGAAGGAAGAATCTCTGCATCCTATTATCGTACCGATTTTCAGAACCAGATTGTTTTTGATATGGACGAAAGTGCTCGTGAGGTGCATTTTTATAATCTTGACGGAA
>JAOZPM010000165.1:0-5596 GCA_029932765.1 Bacteroidales bacterium
CTTGATTCGCATTAATACTAATTAAATACTGAATTGAAAATTGTCATGTACTTAGGGCTAAAGGTTAAAGTAAAACCTATATTGAGCTTAGTCGAAATAAAAACATAACAAAATTGAAATTTATAACATATAATAATGCTAAAAAGTTTTACTTTTGACGAGCTAAAGAATTAAAGCCGAAGGAATATGAATGATAGGATAATTAAGCAGCTAAAAGAGATTGCAAAGGAGAAACAGCATACGGAAACTTTAAACTTATTAATTGATGCATGGAATAATGAAGACAGCATTGATTCACCAATTATAGGAATAAGCAATAAGAATTATGCTTTTAGAGTATTAGATATTCTTAAAAATGAGCTTAAGGTACAAAGTCCAACAATACTTTCTACAGGATATGGGCTTTATCAATTTTTTTATAATAAAAAGATAAAAGGTATTGATCCCAAAATAGAAGAGATTACCGAGGGTTTTCTTTCCATTCATTCTTTGCCAACCAATAATATTGAAAACCAGGCGGAAAACTATAGGGCAATGGTATTGAATTTGGCTAGCGACTTGCGGGCCTTACTAATTGGCATGGCTATAAATGTGCTTGAGTTACGTTTTATCAATTATATAAACACCAATATTAGCAAAAAGCAAAAGGATGAAATTTTACAACTAAATAAGCATGTATATATCCCTATTGCTCATAGGCTTGGCTTTTATAAGCTAAAACTTGGCCTTGAAGATATTATTCTAAAACTAGAGGAAGAAGACGCTTATAAATTAATAAAATCGAAGCTTAGAGAGAACGAAGAAGAACGTGAAAAGATAATAAAAGAATTTATTGACCCAATAAAGCAATCTCTTGATGAACATGGGATGAAATTTATAATTAAAGGGCGAACAAAGAGTGTGCATTCAATTTTCACAAAGATGAAAGCTCAAGATATTCCTTTCGAAAAGGTGTACGATTTATGGGCCGTCAGAATTATTATTGACAGTAAACCATCAGACGAAAAGGCTAGCTGCTGGCATGCATTTTCTGTGGTTTCAAATTTATATACGCCTAGTCTTAGCCGCATGCGCGATTGGATAAGTGTTCCTCGTGAGAATGGCTATGAGTCTTTACACATTACAGTTAGCACTACTGACAAGCGCTGGGTAGAAGTACAAATACGTACTGAGCGCATGGATGATGAAGCAGAAAATGGCATGGCCGCACATTGGCGATATAAGGGTGGTAAAGATAGTTTTGGTATAGACTTTTGGCTTGATAATATAAAACATGCTTTAGAAAAACCTGACGATACTCTTTTGGGTAAAGATGAATTTAGAAGCAATAAATTTTCTACTGAGCTTTTTGCTTATACTCCAAATGGCGATTTAAAGAAACTGAAAATTGGAGCTACTATTTTAGATTTTGCTTTTGCTGTTCATTCAGAAGTTGGGTTAAGTTGTGTAGGAGGAAAAGTAAATGGTAAAAATGTTGGCATAAAACACTCACTTAAGAATGGTGACCAAGTAGAAGTATTTACTCAAAAAGCTCAAAAACCAAGCTTAGACTGGCTAAATATAGTTACAACAAATAGAGCCAAGCTACATATTAGAAAAGCCTTTGACCAAGAAGGAAAAATTGAAGCTGAATTTGGAAAAGATATCCTTTTAAGGAAATTAAGGAATTGGAAGCTTAGCTTCAATCAAGATATCCTTGACGAATTACTTTCTGGCTTTAATTTCAAAGCAGTTTCGGATTTGTATAGAGCTTTTTATAATGAGAAAATTGATTTATCAAAAGTAAAAGCATTGCTTCTTAGTGACACTGAAGAAGATAATACTCCTTCTTCTGAAATGCTAATAGAAGATATTATTGACAACACTGATGATACTGCAAACTCTTCAAATGATGACCTCTTAGTTGTTGATAATATGTCAAATATAAATTACAATCTTGCAAAATGTTGCAACCCAATAAGTGGAGATAAAATATTTGGGTTTGTAACAGTTTCCAAGGGAATAAGCATTCACCGTAAGAACTGCCCAAATGCTTTGGATATGAAAACTAGATATCCTTATAGGATTATTCCTGCTATTTGGAAAAAACAGAACACAAAACATAACTTTAGGGCTGAGCTGCAAATAAGCGGAACTGATAAAAATGGAATTATCGCTAAGCTAAGCGATGTTCTTCATACTAGTCTTAATGTGCCTATACTTAATATAAATCTTAATTCTGATGGTACTGAGTTTTTTGGAAAGCTCGTTGTTAGCGTACATGATAAAGAGCAACTTGCACGAGTTATAGAAAAACTTGGAGAACTTAATATTGTAGGGCAAGTTTATAGAAAATCCTAAAAAAATAGAAAAAAAAAGGTCATTGTTTTCACAATGACCTTTTTACTAATTTTTATAATTCTTATAATTCAGAATATTCAAAAGTTGTAATAACAGTTGACTGATCATCAAAAGTCTTTTTAGTTTCTTTTGTAGGATAATCATTATCATTATACTCATAAGTAAAATTGTAAGATTCAGCATCTACAGGAGCATCAGCACCATCAGTTTTAGTAGTTTTAGTATTATTATTTGGCGAAAGGAATCTATCATTTCCAAAAACATAATCAATCCCATATCCAAACATGTAGAACTTCTTAGAATCATACTCATTCATAACAGTACTTTGCATAGCCAATCCTGAAGCTGTATATCCATATGTTAAAGTTTTTGACACATTATCGCCGCTATAAGAAAACTCAAATTTTAACACAGGAGTTGCAGTACCAGCAAGATCCATAGAGTAGGTATATTCTGTTAATTGATCACCAGTAAATACAAAATCAAGTGTATATGTATCTTCTAAAGTACCAGCATTATTAACTTGATAAATAGCAGACACTGGTTTATCACCTGTATAAGTAATAATAAATCTTATATTTGGTGCGCCGTTGTTATAATTTGTGTAAGTAGTTACATTAGTACCAGTATATAAAAAGTCGTCATAATAAGGTAAATCATCACCTGCAGCATCTTTATATAATATTTGCTTAATATTATTATCATCATTATAAAGAACTACGGAATAAGAGCCATCTTCATTTATCATCTTTACAACTTTCATTTCTTTCTTTACTGGAGGAGTATCATCACCAGCATCATCTTCATCATCTTTTGTACAAGCAACAAATGTTAATGAGCCTGCAACTAATAAATAAAGTAAAAATCTAAATTTTTTCATAATTAATTAATTTGTATGTGTTTATAGTTATTTATAAATTCCGCCCAAAGGTAAACTTTTGATTAATATAAATTACAAAAACCTATAATTCTATTAATTAAATATATCAATATTTGGTATAATGATATATTATATCTTTGTAAACTAAATAATAGAATATGAAACACTAATGATTAAAATAATTATTAAACTCACCAGAAAATGATTATTTTTATCATAGAGGGTTACATATCACCTAATTAATAAATTTTAAACATATGAAAACAACACTATTACTTTTACTAATAATGTTCTTCAGTATCATATCATTTTCACAGAATGTACAAATTCACTATGATTTAGGAAAAGACCGTAAATTTGTTACAACAACTGTAGAGATGTTTAAACCTGACAGTTACGGCAATACATTTTTCTTTATTGACATGGACTACTATTCTGGTGGATCAAAAGGAGTTACGTTGGCATATTGGGAAATTGCTAGAGTCCTTAAAACTAAAAAAATGCCCTTAGGACTACATATAGAGTATGATGGAGGCTTTGGCAGATTTGCTGTAAACGGCAGTGATGTGGCTTATCGCATTAACGATGCTTATTTGCTTGGTTTAGACTATTCTATTAATTCCTCAGATTTTTCCAAAGGAATCAGTTTTAAAGTGCTTTATAAAACTATTATAGATAAAAATAAGATGTCTTTCCAACTTACTACAGTATGGTTTGCACATTTTTTTGATAATAAGCTTAGCTTAACAGGTTTTGCTGATTTCTGGAAAGAAGACTCCGATTTCAACTTCGACGGAACAGTTGATGCTGAGTACATTTTTCTTACAGAACCACAATTTTGGTTTAATGCCACCGAGCATTTTAGCATAGGTAGTGAAGTAGAAATAAGTAATAACTTTGGCAATTTGGAGGGCTTTTATATTCGCCCTACTATAGCAATGAAATATACATTTTAAACCTTAAATACAGAAATCATGTTAGAAAAACTTTTTGGATTTGATAAGAGTAAGCATAGTATTAAAACAGAAATTCTTGCAGGAATAACTACATTTATGACAATGGCATATATTCTTGCTGTAAATCCTAGTATATTAGGAGTTACTGGCATGGATAAAGAAGCTTTATTCACAGCTACTGCTCTAAGTGCAATTGTTGCAACCTTGGTTATGGCAATTATCGCCAAACTTCCTTTTGCTCTTGCTCCAGGGATGGGTCTTAATGCATTTTTTGCATATACTATTGTTTTAACAATGGGCTATACTTGGGAGTTTGCTCTTACTGCTGTTTTTATTGAAGGAATTATATTTTTAATCCTTACGGCTTTTAATATTAGAGAAATGATTATTAATGCTATTCCCAAAAACATAAAGCATGCTATTTCTGCTGGTATTGGATTATTTATTGCATTTATTGGCTTGCAAAATGCTGGTATAATAGTAAATAACGATGCTGTATTAATAGGCTTAGGCGACATGAGATCTCCAACGGTTATTGTTGCATTATCGGGGATACTCATTACCGCCGTTCTTTTAGTTTTAGAAGTCAAAGGGGCTTTACTATTAGGAATATTTACTTCGACAATTACGGCTTTAGTATTAGGAGTAACACATTTCCCAGAAAACGGAATTATGAGCCTTCCACCTTCAATTGAACCTATCTTTTTTAAGTTTGACTTCAGTCAAATATTTACTGTAGATATGATAATTGTTCTGTTTACATTCCTCTTTGTGGATATGTTTGATACCGTAGGCACATTAGTTGGCGTAACGGATAAAGCAGGTATGCTTAGTAAAGATGGTGAAATTCCACGAGCCAAGCAAGCACTTTTTGCGGATGCCATTGGAACTACTTTTGGTGCAATTATAGGAACTTCTACTGTAACAACATACGTTGAGAGCGCGGCAGGCGTAACAGAAGGTGGGCGAACAGGACTTACAGCCTTCTCTACAGCTATAATGTTTCTATTAGCTCTTTTCTTTGCTCCATTTTTTATTATGGTGCCAGGCGCAGCAACAGCTCCAGCATTATTTATTGTGGGCGTATTTATGATGACTCCAATACTAAGTATAGATTTTAATGATTATTCAGAATCTATACCAGCATTCTTCACCATTATTATGATGCCACTTGCTTATAGTATTGCCGATGGAATTGTATTTGGAATATTATCCTTTGTATTTATAAAAATATTCTCTGGCAAATTTAAAGACATCTCTATTGTAATGTATATACTTGCTGCTTTATTTCTATTAAAGTTCTATATAGAATAAAGATTATATTATTCGGCACTACAGGAATTAGAGTGGAATCTTTAATTTAGACACATAAATACATAACTCTAAAATATATGTTTATTAATGATTTAATCGTATTTTG
>JAOZPM010000052.1:0-18954 GCA_029932765.1 Bacteroidales bacterium
TCCATTTTCTTTTAGGATTACGCTTAGCCTCTTTTAATATAGTATATGGTTGCTCCTTACTAATGAGTTGGAATGAATCTAAAATTTCCATATTAGTAGGAATATTAGCCATATTCCATTCTAATAGTTTATTCATTCCTAGGATAGATACACTACCAATTACACCTATTACCAATACAGCACTAATAAGTTTTTTTATTTTGAAAACAAGAATACCTTGAGTAGCACTTATGGTTAAGAGCGTAAGTGTAATAAGGTGGAAAGCTCCTAAAACTACTCTAATTCTATCGGTTAGAACAGTAGAAACAACAAATAACTGGAAAGTTTCTTTAGGAATACCTAGTAATTCAAGGCTAAAAGGAAGTCCTGTAATTGGAGCGACAAAACTACTTAATAAAGTAGAGCTAAGAAATAAAGGAAAGTCATCAAGCATCAATTCATGACCAGAATACCAAGCTGCAAAAGGAACAAAAATAAATATCATAAAAGTTCCTAGGTTTGGAAAAGGATAAGCCAAAGGCATTATTACATCAACCTCCGATTTTGCTTGATCTGAGCCTAAATTCTCTGACTCCAATATCCTTTTTATATCATCAATAAGCTGTGGAAATACAACAATTATTTTTCCTGTGGCAAAAATTGTGATTAATGTAGAATAAGTAGCCTTAAAAATTATACGTGTAGAAAAAGGAGTAAATATTGATATAACATAAGGTAAAACCACAAAAGTGATCATAATAACTGCAAATAAGTAAACCAGCAAATAACCTTGCAAACGACTTAAATCATCTATAGTTAAACTACTCATAACCCCTGCAGCTATACTAAATACGCCTATAGGAGTAATCTTAACAATCATTTTATTTACATAGTTAAGTCCTTCATTTAATACCTCAAGAGGTTTTAGCAATGTTTCCTTATTTGGCAATTTCATTAATCCAAGACCAACAAAAATGCTAAAAAGAACAACTGCCGGCACTACATTATTGCTAAGTGAGGCAAAAGGATTTGAAGGAATATATAAATCTACTACGCTAAAAGGAACTGCTTCTGCAATAAAATCATTACTATAAAAACTTCCGCTTCCCCATTCAGGAAAAGCTAAAGGCAATACCGAGAGCCATACTAAACCTATTCCCAATAGCATTAACAGAGAATACAGACCGTACTTAACTAATTTACGCCCAGTTTCTAACGACAGTCTTCCTATATTAATAATTAATGAAAACATAATATATGGCAATACCGTCATTTGCAATAAACCAATAAATATATCTCCAAAAACCGAAAGCCATGACACATGTTCTCCAAATAATAAACCAAGAAGAATTCCTAGTATTACTCCTAAAAGTACTTTTGTTGATAGAGAAATATTTTTCATTTATTATCTTTTAAAAGTTGAATACTATGTATATATTAAAACTAAAAACCACCCTATTTACTAGTTAACAATAAATTAAGGTTATATTTTTATATTATGGAAGTTAATATTTTATTGTTTTATAATTCAATAATTATGTTTACAAATATATGAAACTTTATTTTTAATATATACATAAAAATAAAATTCGGATTAATAGTCCTAAATAATTATTAAAAATAAATAATAGCTCCTTTTTCAAAAACAAAATCCCCAATAATCGTTATAATTATTGGGGATTCATACTAATTTTAAAACGAGGACTATAAACCTTGACGTTTTAGATAGAAATCAATATTTGGCTCACGACCACGGAAGCGTTTCCACATATTATCAACATTATCTGTTCCACCTGCTGATAAAATATTCTCATAAAAAGAATCAGCAGTTGCTTTGTCGTAAAGTGAAGTTTCTGTAAATGCGCCATAAGCATCAGCATCAAGTACTGCTGTCCATAAATATGCGTAGTAACCTGCAGCATATCCTCCTGAGAATATATGAGAATAGTATGTACTTCTATAACGAACAGTTATTTCGCTTATTAAACCTAACTCTTTCATGGTAGCTGTTTCAAACTCGTTTACATCTCCTGTAAAAGGAGTTTCTATTTTGTGCCAAGCCATATCCAATACTCCTGCAGCAACAAATTCGCTTACCACAAATCCATTATTAAAAGTACCTGCTTTTTGCATTTTTGCTATTAATTCATCAGGAATTACTTCTCCAGTTTTATAATGTTTAGCATAAGTTTTCAATACTTCAGGCTCCAATGCCCAGTTTTCCATCAACTGCGATGGTAATTCAACAAAATCTCTTGAAACAGCTGTTCCCGAAAGGCTTTCGTATTCGCAATTACTTAACATACCATGCAAACCGTGTCCAAACTCATGATAAAGTGTAGTAACCTCATCTAGGTTAAGAAGTGCCGGAGTATTTTCTGTTGGAGGAGTAAAATTTGTAGTAAGCGAAATAACAGGGATTATATTCTCACCTTTTTCATTACGCTGCTGCTTTCTATAAGAAGTCATCCAAGCTCCCACTCGTTTGCTAGCTCTTGGGTAGTAATCTATATAAAGAATTGAAATAAGCTCACCTTTACGGTAAACCTCATAAGCCTCAGCCATTGGATCCATTTTTGGAAGCTCTGTGTTTAGCTTAAACTCCAAGTCATATAATTTATGGGCTACTTCAAACATTCCATCACGAACTGATTCTAGCTGAAAATATGGCTTTAATTCCTCTTCGCTTAAGTTATACTTTGCCAAACGAAGTTTCTCAGTATAATACCACCAATCCCACGGATTAACAGTTGAACTCCCTGTTTCTATTTTTGCTAAATCTTGCAAATCTACCAACTCTTCCTTAGCACGTATAATTGCTCTTTCTGCTACATTCGACATTAGAGCGTATGCTTTTTCAGGAGTTTTAGCCATATTATCCTCTAAAATAAAATGTGCCCAATTCTCATAACCCATCAAATGAGCTTTCTCAAGGCGAAGATTTACCATCTTCTTTACATTCTCTTTATTATCAAACTCATCGTTATGGTCTCCTCTTGTTGTGTATCCAATATAAATCTCTTTGCGAAGTTCACTATCATCAGCATACGAAAGAACAGGAATCATTGAAGATTTTTGAACAGTAAAAACCCATTTGCCTTCCATAGCACTATTCTTAGCAGTAATAGCTGCAGCATCAATTACTCCTTGAGGCAATCCGCTTAATCTTTTCTCATCGCTTATTACAATTTGAAAATTATTAGTCTCTTTAAGTATATTAGAACCAAAGTTTAATGATAAAAGACCCAATTCCTTATTAATAGATTTGAGCTTAGCTTTATCCTCTTCATTTAAGTTAGCACCACCACGTACAAAACCTTTATAAGTTTCCTTCACTAGTGTTTTCTGCTCCAAGGTCATATTTGCACGATCTGCATTCTCAAAAACAAACTTTACTTTCTTAAACAACTCATCATTCATAGAAATTTCATCATAGGCAGCAGTAACCTGTGGTGTGATTTTTTGAGCTAAAGACTCCATTTCATCATTAGTATTACATGACAGTAGATTTTCAAATACACTTGATACTTTATCAAGAGTAGATCCACTTCTTTCCAAAGCAATAATAGTATTTTCAAGATTAGGCTCATCAGTATTATCAATAATAGCTTTCACTTCACTGCGTAATTCTACTATTGCAAGCTCATAGGCAGGTTCATAATCCGATGTTTTAATTTTTTCGAAAGGAGGCACTCCAAAAGGAGTGTCGAAATCCTGCAAAAGAATATTTAATTCTCCATTCATGTCTTTTTCTTTAGGTTCATTTTGTTGGCATGCTGATAAGCTAATAATAACTAGCATAGCCAAAATAATATTTACATTTTTCATTAGTTAGATTTAATATTCATAAATAAAAAAAGGTGTATCAAATATGACACACCTTTAAAGCTTTTCTTAATAATATCTATAAAAAATTATTAATATGTCATTATGCTATTGCAGCACTTGATGTTTTCATCTTTCTGTTTACTTTCTTAAGCAAACCCTGTAATACTTTTCCCGGACCAACTTCTATATATTCACTCATACCGCCAGCAATCATATTATTCATAATCTGAGTCCAACGAACAGGTGATGTAAGCTGAGCAATAAGATTTTCTTTTATCATAATAGGGTCTTTAACCGACTGAGCTGTAACATTTTGATATATGGGGCAAATTGGTGAAGAAAATTTAGTTTTAGCTATTGCTGCTGCCAATTCTTTCTTTGCTGGCTCCATTAATGGTGAGTGAAAAGCTCCACCAACATTAAGTTTCAATGCTCTACGAGCACCAGCCTCTGTTAATTTTTCGCAAGCTATATCAATACCTTCTATACTTCCAGAAATAACTAATTGTCCAGGGCAGTTATAATTTGCTGCTACAACAACTTCATTCTTAATTTTACCGATTACTTTTTCAACAACAGTATCCTCCAAACCAACTATTGCAGCCATTGTAGAAGGCTGCAATTCGCAAGCTTTTTGCATTGCTAAAGCACGTTTAGAAACTAATTTCAACCCATCCTCAAATGACATTGCACCTGCTGCAACAAGAGCCGAAAATTCTCCTAGAGAATGACCTGCTATCATATCTGGCTTAAATTCATCTCCCAATAATCTTGCAAGAATAACGCTATGAAGAAAAATTGCTGGTTGTGTAACCTTAGTTTGCCTTAGTTCCTCTTCGGTACCATTAAACATAATTTCTGTAATCTTAAATCCCAAAATCTTATTTGCTTTTTCAAATAAGTCTTTAGCATCTGAAGAAGCTTCGTAAAGATCTTTCCCCATTCCTACATACTGCGCTCCCTGACCGGGAAAAACAAATGCTTTCATTTAGTGTTAATTTAATTATTAATAACTATGTCTTTATTCAATTCTTCTTTAAAATATAATATCTAAAGTAGAAACAAATAAAGACATTTCGTTTTTATTTAATCTATTTAATAAGCTATTTTCTGTCGCCCATAAAACGTAGCAAAAATAGGAATAAATTTATGAAGTCTAAATATAAATTTAAGGCCCCCATAATCGCTAATTTATTTACATGTTCGCTAGGATGATCAATCCCTGCACCAATTCTTTTAAGCTTCTGTACATCATAGGCTGTAAGGCCAGTAAATATCAAAACTCCTAAAAAGCTTATTATATAATCCATTGTACTACTTCCCATAAACATATTCACTACACTAGCAATGATAATACCTATAAGAGCCATCATAAGTAACGAACCAAATTTAGTAAGATCTGTTTTTGTAGTATAACCTACAACAGCCATTACTATAAACATTAGCGATGTAACTAAAAAGGTTTGAAAAACTGAGCTAGCAGTATACATTAATAGAATAAAACTAAGACTCATTCCCATAAGTATAGAATATATTCCAAAAACAATAACTAAAGCTCCGTATGATAGTTTATTAAATCCAAAATTCATTACTAGAATAATAGCAAATGGAGCGAACATTACAACCCAACCTAAGCCTGTCATACCATCTACTGTATATAGTAGAGAATATAATTCAACATCTGTTCCAAAATAAAAAGCAGTAGCTGCCGTAATAGCTAAGGCAATACCCATCCAAGAAAAAACATTAGAAATAAAATTCTTTGCCAAAGAACCAGTATAACCGTATAATTGCTGATCTAAATTCGATTGTTTAGTATAATTCATCTAATAAGCTTTTATATATTATAGAAGTATTTATTGCATGCAAATTTACAATAAATGAGTATTTATTATATGTTAGAAATGTTAATATTTACAAAATATGAGTTAATATTATCAACATCAAACCATTAATAAATAAAAGAATATTAGGATAATTTGGTACTTATTAGTCTCAAAAATTCATCTCTAGTTTTAGGATCATTAAGAAATGCCCCTGTAAAGTCGGAAGTAGTAGTTACAGAACTCTGTTTCTCGATACCACGCATTGCCATACAAAGATGCTTAGCCTCAATAACAACTGCAACACCTAGTGGGTTTATAGCATCATCAATAGCATCTTTTATCTGCATTGTTAGGCGTTCTTGAATTTGTAATCTACGAGCAAAGACTTCCACAACACGCGCAACTTTACTCAAGCCCATAACTCTACCATTGGGAATATAGGCTACATGAGCTTTGCCAATAAAAGGAATCATATGGTGCTCGCACATAGAGTATAACTCTATATCTTTAACAATCACCATTTGCTTGTAATCCTCAGTAAATACAGCTGATTGGATAATCTCCTTTGCATTAGCATGATAGCCCTGCGTCATAAATTGCATAGCCTTAGCCACACGAACAGGAGTTTCCAACAAGCCTTCCCTATTAGGATCTTCGCCCAATAAACCTAATATTTCCTTATAATGAAAAGCAAGCTTTTGAGTTGTTTCATCATCAAATTCATCAACTCTTCTATATCCTTTAATTTTTGTCATTACAATTTCTTTTATTATTTGATTGCAAAAGTAAAATATTATTAATTATAAACCTGAGAAATTATTGTATAACATTAGTGATTTTAAGCAACAAAAATCAATTAACATTTATACGTTAATAATTATAGATGCTATTTATATAGAAACAGTATTTACCTATTATCTTCATTGTTGAATATAAAAATATAATTATGGGTAAATTTATTATCGAAGGCGGTAGAAAACTAAAAGGTGAAATAACACCTCAAGGAGCTAAAAATGAAGCACTTCAAATTATTTGTGCTACACTAATGAGTCCAGAAAAAATCACTATTAATAAGATTCCCGACATTAGAGATGTCAATAAATTAATTCTTTTGTTACGTGATTTTGGTGTTAAAGTAGAAAAACTAAGTAGCGAATCGTATTCTTTTCAGGCCGACGAGGTAAATATAGATTATATATATACTGAAGAATTTAAGGAACAAGCTTCTAGTTTGCGAGGTTCGGTAATGATATTAGGACCACTTTTGGCACGATTTGGCAAGGCTAACCTACCCCAGCCCGGTGGTGACAAAATTGGTAGACGAAGACTTGATACCCACTTTATTGGACTAGAAAAACTTGGCGCTAAGTTTATTTATGATGCCAAAAATCACTTCTACTCAATTACTTCCAACGGATTAAAAGGAGCATATATGCTTCTAGAAGAAGCCTCGGTAACTGGTACTGCAAATATACTAATGGCAGCAGTAATGGCTAAAGGCACTACGCAAATATATAATGCAGCTTGTGAGCCTTATCTTACCCAACTTAGCAGAATGCTGAACCGTATGGGTGCAAAAATTGAAGGTGTAGGATCTAACCTTTTGACAATAACAGGTGTTAGTAGCTTAAAAGGAACAGAGCATACAATGCTAGCTGATATGATTGAAGTTGGTAGTTTTATTGGCCTTGCTGCTATGACTCAGTCCGAAATTCTTATTAAGGATGTTGATTATAATGAGCTGGGAATGATTCCAATGATTTTTAAAAGAATGGGGATAAAAATGGAACTGCAAGGAGATTCAATTTTAGTTCCTGCACAAGACAGATACGAAATAGAATCTTATATTGATGGCTCCATACTAACAATTGCCGATTCGCCATGGCCTGGCTTCACTCCCGATCTTATTTCTATTGCATTAGTAGTTGCTACTCAAGCAAAAGGAAGTGTTCTTATTCATCAAAAAATGTTTGAAAGTCGCCTTTTCTTCGTGGATAAGCTTATTGATATGGGAGCTCAAATTATTCTTTGTGACCCTCATAGAGCAACAGTTATTGGTCACAATAGAAGCGTAAACCTTAGAGGTATAAGTATGACATCTCCTGATATTAGAGCTGGAGTTTCATTATTAATTGCTGCTTTATCGGCTGAAGGGATTAGTACTATTCATAATATTGAACAAATTGATAGAGGTTATCAAAATATCGATAGGCGACTGAATGCTATTGGTGCGAATATTGAACGATTTTAAATAATTATTAATGGTTAATTAATATCCGTTTATAAATATGGTTATCACTTATTTTTCCTCGATCTATTAAGTCAACTTTTTCACGCTTAAATACTTTGCTAAATGTTCTTCTTACTTTTTCTGTTTTTTTAATACACCAAATTTAGAAGTTATCAACTAAACTTTTTGTTAATCTATATCATGAACGGACAATTTACCATTCACAGATTACTGATTGTCCATTCAGCAAGCATCACTTAAGATCATGATTGACAGAAGCTTCTTTCTCTTTATTAAGATGATCGGTAAATAAAATGCCATTTAGGTGGTCAATTTCGTGCTGAAAAATCACTGCCGTAAAATCTTCTATCATTTCACAAATATGCTCTCCATTTGGATTATCGTATTGCAAGAGAATAGAATATGCTCGCATATTTAAACTATCCTGAATATCAGGAATGGAAAGGCATCCTTCCAATACTGTTTGTTTAAGCTCCGAGTATTTATCAATTTGTGGATTATAATATACCTCAAAAGGTTCTTGCTCCTTGTCAAAACGCTGAACCCAAATAATGTTTTTAAGAATACCAACCTGTGGCGCGGCAATTCCCACTCCCGGATTGTTGGGATTAGTAACAGTGCTATATAATCGCTGAGCAAAATATTTCAGAACACTATCATTTGAGGTTACATAAATATGCTTACTCTTTGAGCGCAGAATAATAGAGTCTTTTGGATTGGTTATAAGCAATACTCGCATTGGTGTACTAACTTTATCAGAATAAATAAGCTTAATTTGTGATTCAGTAAAATTATCTTCACTTATATTGCTTTGTATTTTATGAGTTGTACCACAGGATAATAGTAGTACTGATAGGACTAGTAAAATAGAAATGCGCATTTGTATTAGATTTTATGTATTAATTTAAGAAACAAAAGTAGTTGTTTTCACCGTAACACGGGCATCTTGCCCGTAGTTCTAGTATAATATTAAATTCAGTACTATCTATTTTTTTCTAAAAATTTGATTTATAATAACTATACCAGCTTACGTACTTCTTTCATCTTCGGGCAAGATGCCCGAGATACACCATTTATGTGCAGCTTTCATTGTAACACGGGCATCTTGCCCGTAGTTCTATATAAGATGAAATTAAGTATTACTTTCGATGTAACACGGGCATCTTGCCCGTAGTTCTAGTATAATATTAAATTCAGTACTATCTATTTTTTTCTAAAAATTTGATTTATAATAACTATACCAGCTTACGTACTTCTTTCATCTTCGGGCAAGATGCCCGAGATACACCGATAATTTTAATATAAAGGTGTAGATTTCATTGTAACACGGGCATCTTGCCCGTAGTTCTTATATCTATAAGCTATCAAAGTATTCCTTAAATTCCCCATGAGGTACAGCTATACAAATACGTGCAAATTTTTCACCATATTCCTTGCTCTTTTGAGTAAAATACGCCATAGATACACTGCCAATATTGGCATCGAGGAGTTCCTTTTCGTTTTTATTGAGAATTACAAATATACCAACAGGAATTGACCCTTGGTAAAACTCCTCTGCCAATAATTTCTTTTCTCTCAATAGTTTAATATTCTTAAGCATATCAGATTTAGTTTTCTCACGAAAATCTTTTGCAGCTTTTTGACCTACAGCAGTAGTAAGAATTTTTTCAACCAAAATTTGAGCAAAGGCATTTATTCCATTTGTAGCAAAAAGGATATTTATATTTAGCTCCGCATTAAACTCAATATTTGAGCTGTGAATAAATCCCAATCGCTGCCCACTAAGTCCTATTGCTTTACTAAAACTATCAGTTATGATAACATTCTCATAACTAGCTAATTTATCATAAAACTTATCTTGAGCTTCTTCAAAAAATATTCTACGATAAGGGCTATCCCATATCACAACCACATTATTATCGCTAAGTGTTTTTATAACATCTAGCAACATATCATCTTCATACTTATTGCCAACAGGATTATTAGGATCACAGATAATAATTGCTGTACCAGAATAATCACTTGCATTTTTCTTTAGTTCACTAAAAGAGAAATAAGTACCTTCATCTACACCATTAATTTTCAGAATATTAGAATATGCACCCCAATAAAACTCAGGAAGTAAAACCCTATCAATATCCAATGTTTTAATTACCAAATCCAGAGCATTAATACCACCAGCCGTTATAAATATATTATCAACAAAAGTGGTATTATGAAAATAGTACTTATTAATAGCTTCTTTAAGCTCTGGTAATCCAGAATTAGGAGGATAAACCTGTATTTTATTAGAATTAAAATCTATCAATGGAATTATTTCTGACAAATCGATATTAGTAACAGCAGGAATACCTCTATTTAATTTTAAAAACTTCTCTTCTGTTTCTCTTTCTATTTTTGCAAGTTTTTCGCCAATACCCACAATTGCAGAATATTTAGCACCAGAGTGTTTTGTTTTCATATCTAAAGTATTATTTCTTCTTACAATTAAACCTCTTGCCAACAAAAAATCTAAATTTAGAATTTGAGGAAGATGCTATAACATTATCATAACTAATAGAGTTACTTGTGGAGATACTTGTTACACCAAGAAAAAATTCAGGATGTTCGTATCCCAAAGCAATACGCCCTACAAGACGCATAGAAGCACCATCATTTCTATAAAGTTCATTATTATTGTCATACATAACAGACCGCTTATAACCAATGCCAGGCACCAATGACATATTTATAAAGAAATTCTTTAAAAATACAAAAGTATAAGTATAACCAGCTGTAATCCCAATATTTACAGAGCTAAAACCTGAAATATCAAAGGTGTCCTTATATTCATCAGGAAACTCATCAGGAATATATCCACCTGGAGAAGTGGAAATATCACTACGTAAATATCCACCTATGATAAAGCTACCAGCACTTTTCTTTTGAATCTCGTTCCTAACAAATGCTGCACGATAAGAGAATTTCTTATGGTTAGTAAAATAATATCCTGATAATTCAGTACTTAAGGTAATTAAATCCTCCAGTAAAGGATATTGTTTTTTGTCCCAATTCATATAGTCATTAGGATTGGCAATATAATATCCTTTATAATATTGAGCTGACATATCAAACCCAAAGGAACGAGCAAAAATATTAATCTGTAAATCTATTCTTTGAGTATGGCCATATATATCATCATCATTCTTAGCCCATGGCATATTAAAAGCAACACCCAGACCTAACCATTTATAATTAAATCCTAAGCCCATTTTAGTTGCCGAGTTTGGTCTAAAATCAAGCATTTGCCCCGACTCTTTATTTACTATTGAGAAGTTATATATTTTATTAATACCATATAACCAAAGCGATAAATTATTAGAAAGGTCTGTTATTCTAGCAGTATCAATGTCTACAATTTTATCATCTTTCTGCAAATTCTGAGAGAAAGTAGGCACTGAAAAGCATAATAGCAGAACTATTATTATACCTAACCTTATATCACCGTTTAATTTTCCTTGCATTTATAAACTAGTTTTTTAATAATTTACAAATATAAAAATAATAGATATATAAATACATCTATTAATAAGGTACTACTAGTTTTATCGTCGGTTTTGCAATTTCTTAATTATTACAAAATTTCTAAAATGTAATCAGTAATCTGTAATACATAGTGCTGTTTGATAATTACAGATTACTGCTTACTATAGCTTAAAATTTAGATACTTTATAATAATTTCATTATTAACACATACGAAATCTTGTAGAACCTTTAATAATATTAATTACACCCCTATTTTAAGAGGGTATTAATAACTATTTATCATTTTTTATCAACATACCCCCTATTTTTTATAGATGATATTAAAAAAATAGTATTTTTGCATTAATAATTAACCAAAACTACAATAATGCCTAAATTTAGATTTAAAGCAATGGAAGATTTGCTAAACCGTAGCAAAATTCCTGTAGAACTTGATTCTATTAAAACTTCTGAATACTTTGGAATAAACGTATTCAACGATAAAACAATGAAATCGTACTTATCTAAGGAAGCCTATAAGGAGGTTGCTTTGTGCATAGAAGATGGAAAACGTTTGGATCGAAAAATTGCAAATCAAATAGCAACAGGCATGAAAGCTTGGGCAATGGATAGAGGAGCAACGCATTATACTCACTGGTTTCAGCCTTTAAACGGAGCTACTGCCGAGAAGCATGATGCTTTTCATGAGCCTAGTGGAAATGGTGAGGTTATTCAAAATTTTGACGGTGAACTTTTGATTCAGCAAGAGCCTGATGCTTCAAGTTTTCCAAATGGAGGTATTCGCAATACTTTTGAAGCAAGGGGTTATACAGCTTGGGATCCATCATCACCAGCATTTGTAATTGACCGTACATTATGTATTCCTACAATTTTTGTAGCATATACTGGCGAAGCTTTAGATTTTAAAACTCCACTTATTAAATCTTCTGCTGCACTTGACACTGCGGCTACTAAAGTGGCCAAATTTTTTGATAAAAATGTAAGTAAAGTACATACTACTCTTGGTTGGGAACAAGAGTATTTCCTTATTGACGAAGCTTTTTACTATGCTCGACCTGATATAATGCTTACAGGAAGAACATTGATGGGACACTCATCACCAAAGAATCAACAACTTGAGGATCACTATTTTGGAGCAATTCCTGATAGAGTTCAAGATTTTATGTACGACTTTGAGCACGAAGCTCTTAAGTTGGGTATTCCTGTTAAAACTCGTCATAATGAAGTTGCACCAAACCAATTTGAGTGTGCTCCTGTTTTTGAAGAGGTAAACCTAGCTGTGGATCATAATCAGCTAATAATGGCGACTATGGAAAAGGTTGCTGTAAAGCATAAGTTTAGAATACTATATCACGAAAAACCATTTGCTGGAATAAATGGTAGTGGCAAGCATAATAACTGGTCGTTGGCAACTGATACAGGAGTTAATTTACTTAGTCCTGGCAAAAACCCAAAGAGCAATCTTAGCTTTCTCACCTTTGTAATAAATACATTGAAAGCCGTGCATGACAATGCTGACTTACTAAGAGCAAGTATCTCTACTGCGGGCAATGAGCATAGACTTGGAGCAAACGAAGCACCACCAGCAATTATATCAGTATTTTTGGGACAACACCTAAATAAAATGCTTGATATTATTGAGAATAGTGTTAGTGAGCAAAAAATGTCGCCAGACCAAAAGACTGAGCTAAAAATGGATATAGGAAAAATTCCTGAAATACTTCTTGATAATACCGATAGAAATCGTACTTCTCCATTTGCTTTTACTGGAAACAGATTTGAATTTAGAGCTGTAGGTTCTGCACTTAACTGTTCTTCGCCAATGGTTGCCCTTAATACTTCAATGGCTAATCAGTTGGAGAAGTTTTATAATGATGTGGAAGCACTTATTAAAAAGAAAGTAAAGCGCGATGAGGCTATTTTCCAAGTTCTTAAGAAGATTATTGGCGAAAGTAGAAGGATAATTTTCGAAGGTAATGGATATTCGGACGAGTGGCTTGCAGAAGCAGAAAAAAGAGGCCTTTCTAATGTAGGGGACACTCCTACTGCTCTTGCTGCATTTACTGATAAGTCGACTCTAGATATGTTTGAAAAAATGCATGTTTTATCAAAAAGAGAAATGCATGCTCGTTACGAGATTAGGATAGAGACCTATACTAAGAAAATCCAAATTGAATCAAGAGTATTAGGTGATTTAGCAATAAATCATATTATTCCTACAGCAATTAATTATCAAAATATCCTTATTAATAATGTAAAAGGATTAAGAGATTTGCTTGACAATAAAGAATTTGAAAAACAAGCAGGATTTCAGATGGAAATATTGAAAAAAATATCAGCACATATTTCAAATATTAATGAAAAGGTAACGCTTATGATTAATAATCGTAAGACTGCCAATAAAATTGATAATAAAGTAGATAAAGCTTTTGCATACTCTAAGGATATTAAACCATTCTTAAATGATATAAGATATCATATTGATAAACTAGAACTTATTGTAGATGATGAGCTTTGGGTTATGCCAAAATATAGAGAAATGTTATTTATTTCGTAAATAAAGCATTTTATTATTAAAAAAGAAGGACTGATATTATATATTGGTCCTTCTTCCATTTATAGCATCCTATTTAGTACATTATATTATTTTTCTGATCTATCGCTATACATATAGAACATATAAACGAAAGCATAAATAGTCACCCCAACTTGTGTTTCAATGGTGTCTTCCCAAAGCATGCTCATCGACATTATTACGATAAACAGAACAAACAAAGGATTATAATAAAGCCCACTTAAATATGCAGGATAATACATTGAAAATAATAGTATTACTAGGCCAATAGCACCAAGTGATACTGTAGTACTTATATATTGATTATGACTTCGCAAACCATTTCCTGCAAGTGATGATGACCTTTGGCTAAGAATATCTGCATAAGCATTATTAATATCACCTGTACCAATTCCAAAAACAGGATTTAAGGCTATCAACTCCATACCAACTTGCCATAGCTCCAATCGTTGTAATATAGTATGCCCAGAGTTAAGACTCTCCTTGTTTTGTATATATATATTATATTGCCATATAAGCCTATAAATTCGTTTCTTAAAGCTTAATCGTTTTGCAAATTCAAAATTTGCAATTCCATTTTCAATATTTATTATATCCTCATCAGACAAAGCTGATATACCCTGAGCATCCTTTCTTAATCCTTTGGAATTCAAATATCTAATAAGTGTAATTTGTAATACTTGATCTCTATTATCCACACCATCAAAAGCCAAATTAGAGCGCTTACTCCACTCCTGATTCATTTCATATCTTTGTATATAAATACCGATATAGTTTCCATTCTCTATCTGAAATTCATAAGGCTTATGCTCATATTTATTACCAAGAGCAGATACAGTATCAAGCTTATTCAAATCTATATCACCAACATAATTATAATCCTTTATTGTAGAGAATAGCAAATAAGACATTGAAACCACAAATACTATTAATACCGATAGGCTTATTACAATACTTTTAATATTTACTTTTTTATAAATTAGCATTATAAATACTACAAATAATAAAACTAAGAATATAAATATTCCTGAAAGTATTGAAAAAATAAACTGAGAAGCAATAAGAAACAAACCTCCAATTAGCATAAATATACGTATTTTCATTTTTATATCATTACGATATAAACCTATAAATATAAGTATAGTAGTAGATATCATTGCCATCAAACTAACTCTGATATGTGATACAAAAACAAATGCATCTCTATAATCGCTTAAATTGTTTACATAATAGATATATAAGCTTGTAGAAACAGAAGCTATTACTGTAGCAGAGAATAAAATAGCAAAAAATGTAAACTCATTTTTGGATAATGGTTTTTCGGTAGCAAAAACTAATGGGAATATTAATAATGGAAGCTTTGTTCTAATATCGGATAAAGCATACTGAATATCAGAAGAATACAATATTCCAACAATCCATAATAGATATATAGCTATAAAGGATAAAGCAGCCTTATCTTTTATAAAGATTTTTAATTTTGAAACAAGATTTACATCAAAAATAAAAAGAGCACCCAATACAACTTGGCCAAAGCTAATTAAAGCTCTAGAGAATGGTAAACCTATGATTGTTAGGATGATACCAATATAGAAGATATATAATCTGATTTTATCTCTGTGCATTTGAATATATAACCAAGTTTCTTTTCTTTTATTGTTTAAAAATATAAGTATTCTAGAATATTTATTTAAGCTTTGTAATTGGTTCCAGTATATCTGAATATTTCCTATTATGTTGCAATAATAGGATTGCTTCTTTCACTTCAACATCATTTCTTAATGCAATTTTTACTCTACCCGATTCATAAAAATATCGCGATATAATTTCTTGAGTTAGCAATGATTTTATTTCCTCTTTGCTATTATCATACGCAGCTGCTTTCTGCTTATCAATTTTAGTGTTAATAAGCTCAATATCACTACTTAATTCATAACCATCTTTCTTTGCTTGTTTAACAAAACTATCAAATTCTTTTTCTATTCTAGTGGAATAACTAAAGCTATCTTTTTTTACAAATTCGCTAAATGAATTATATATATCGTCAGTAAGCTCAAACTCATCCATATTGGAAATACTATCGTTAGAGATAACATATTGAGTGGCAAAGTCAAATATCATATACTGCTTTACCAAAGCCATTAGCAATTCGTCATAATCCTTTTCTTGCATAGCAATATCTGGAATAATTCCTCCAGCATCTTTCACTAATCGTCCATTCTTAGTTTTAAAAACAGCCATTAGAGAATCAGGTGTTTTAATGGCATCGCCTTTAGCATCCTTATGCTGATAATCCAAAGATTGAATACACCTTCCGCTAGGAATATAATACTTAGCAACAGTTATTTTGGCTTGCGACCTATAACTTAATGAGAACACTTTCTGCACCAAACCTTTTCCGTATGACTTCTGACCCATTATTACTCCTCTATCCAAATCCTGAAAAGAGCCAGCAACAATCTCACTTGCCGAGGCACTATTCTTATTCATTAGAACTACAATATCTATATCGGGATACAAAGCTGGTATTCCAGTTTTATAGGTATTAGTTTCGGCTTTTGTTTTTCCTTTAGTAGAAACTATCAATTCGTTAGGTGCCACAAATAGGTCCATTATTTTTACTGCCTCTATTAATAAACCACCACCATTATTTCGCAAATCCAGAACCAAGGAATTAAGCTTACCAATTCTATTCATACTATCTACAGCAGCTTTAATTTCACTAGTAGCCGTTTTCCTAAAACTACTTAGCTTTATATAACCAATACTATCTTCGAGCATCCCAAAATAAGGTACATCATTTATCTGAACCTCTTCACGCTTCATTTTAACCGACACTTTCTTATTATCTTTTGCCCTTTGATAAATCACTTCTATATCAGTACCAGAAGCACCACGCATTTTTTCAGAAATATCTTCCATAGATTTTCCTGAAAGTTTTTCTCCATCAATCTCCAAAATATAATCTCCTGCTCTAATTCCTGCATTATGAAAAGGAAAATCTGGATATGTGCGACTTACTACTACTATATCACCTTTGCGATGAACAGAAGTTCCCACGCCACCATACTTCCCTGTTTGCATAAACCTAACATCCTCAATTTTTGATTCAGGATAATAAACAGTATAAGGATCAATCTGTTTTAACATTGCATCAATTGCTGCTTTGCTCAACATACCGGGCTCTATTTCATCCACATAGTGCAAATCTAGTTGCTGAATCAATGAAGTATATATATCTAAATTCTTGGAAATTTCGAAATCATGACTTTGTTGTGCTATTGTTACATTTACTTTAGTAATAAGCAATAGTATAATTAAAATTGAAAATATGCGCATAAATATTGTTCTATTTTGTTTGAAAATCAAAAGTAGTTTTTTAATCAATTAGTTATAATAATAATTTTGTCATTATTTTTGCTTCACTTTGAAAAAATATCGTCTAAACACTCTTCACTTTTTTTATAATAAGAAAACTATTATCAACTAAAACAAACTTGTTTTTTTTGTAGTTTTGCTATTATAAATTATTATTAGAATACCTTTACCTTACAATTATATACCTATTAATGAAACTTGACCAATTACTGATATCACAATACAAAAACAATAAAGAAAGCTTATTGGATTTTAGCCCTAAGGTTAATATTTTTGTAGGAGACAATGGAGCTGGGAAAACCAATATTCTTGATGCAATTTATTACTTAAGTTTCTGCAAAAGCCCTTTTAACACTCTAGATAATAACAATATACTTCATAACGAATCACATTTTATGATTCGTGGAGAATACTCAAATCATGAGAATGGTAATGATAAAGTAATGATAAGTTATGCTAAAGGCGACAGAAAGAAAATAAAGCGAAACGATAAAGAATACGATAGAATTGCTGACCATATTGGTGAATTTCCTTTAGTGATAATTAGCCCCATGGACTCAAATCTTATTATTGGAGGAAGTGAGGAAAGGCGCAAATATATTGATGGGGTAATTTCACAATTCGACAAACAGTATCTAAATACATTACTTAATTATAATAAAGTACTTCAGCAGCGGAATGTCACTCTTAAAACAATGGCTAAAGATAGAAATAGTGATTTTAGCTTTATTGAAATTCTTGATTCACAATTGGTAGAATATGGAGTGGATATTCATAAAAAGAGAGCTGAATTTTTGGTAGATTATATTCCATTAATTAAGGAATACTACTTGTTTATATCAAATGAAAAAGAATCGGCAGGGATTAATTATCGATCTCAACTAAATTCAGATTCTTTTGCTAATTTACTGAAAGAAAATCACCAAAGAGATTTAGTATTACGACATACAAGCATTGGTATACATCGCGATGATCTTATATTTGAATTAGATAATTATGCTATTAAAAAACAAGGATCGCAAGGACAGCAGAAGTCTTTTCTTATTGCATTAAAAACTGCACAATTTGAATATACAAGAAATAAAAAAGGCTATAAACCACTCCTACTATTAGATGATATATTTGACAAACTTGATTATAAAAGAGTTAAACAATTGATGAAATTAGTAAGTCGGAATGAATTTGGGCAGATTTTTATTACTGATACAAATATTGAACGAATAAAAAGAATATTTTCAGAGATAGATGTAGATAAGATTATTTATACTGTAATAGAAGGAAATGTAAGTAAAGAATAGAGTATGGAAAAAAGACAAAATGCACAAAGCCTTGGCGAGGTAATTCAACAATATATTAAGAAAAGTGGTATTCAGCCAAAAATAGATGAAGCTGAGGTTAGAAAAAGATGGGAAGACATAGTTGGAAAAATGATTTCTCAACATACTACTGATATGTATTTGAAAAATAAAAAGCTATATGTAAGATTTGATTCTGCGGCACTTAAGCAAGAGATGAGCTATGCTAAATCTACTCTTTTAGATAATATTAATAGAACTATTGGTCATATTGTTGCTGATGAGGTTGTATTTAT
>JAOZPM010000053.1:0-8489 GCA_029932765.1 Bacteroidales bacterium
GCAATGCGCGATTTACAAAGTTGCCTAATATTGCTACTAACTCACTATTATTTCTTGTTTGAAAATCTTTCCAAGTAAAGTCATTATCCTTAGTTTCAGGCGCATTGGCAGTAAGCACATAACGCAATACATCTTGCTGCTCAGGGAAATCCTTAAGGTATTCGTGCAGCCAAACTGCCCAGTTTCTAGAAGTGGAAATCTTATCTCCTTCAAGATTTAGGAACTCATTAGATGGCACATTATCGGGCATAATATAACTTCCTTCGGCCTTAAGCATTGCAGGAAAAATTATACAATGGAATACAATATTATCTTTTCCTATAAAGTGAACAAGCTTAGTATCTTCATCTTTCCAATATTTTTCCCAATCAGAGGTTAACTCTTTAGTAGCTGATATATAGCCTATTGGCGCATCAAACCATACATAAAGAACTTTGCCATCGGCACCTTCAATAGGTACTTTCACTCCCCAATCTAAATCACGAGTTACAGCACGAGCATGCAATCCGTTATCAATCCACGATTTGCATTGCCCATATACATTTGGTCGCCAATCGTCCTTATGCCCTTCAACAATCCACTCCTTAAGCCATGGCTCATATTGATCAAGAGGCAAATACCAGTGCTTAGTCTCTTTCATTATAGGCACATTGCCACTAACAGCAGACTTTGGATTTATTAAATCCGTAGCGCTAAGCGAGGTTCCGCAACTTTCGCATTGGTCGCCATAGGCTTTCTCATATCCACAATGTGGGCATTCGCCAGTAATATATCTATCAGCAAGGAACATATTATTCTCTGCATCATAGTATTGATCATTGCTTTTAACAATGAATTTATCATCTTTATAAAGCTTCTCGAAAAATTCAGAAGCAGTTTTATGATGCATTTCATTAGAAGTACGAGAATAAATATCGAAAGAAATTCCAAAATCTTTGAACGATTCCTTAATAATTCCATGGTATTTATCCACCACATCCTGAGGTGTAATTCCCTCATTACGTGCCTTTATAGTAATAGGAACACCATGCTCATCACTACCGCCAATAAAAGCAACATCACGCCCCTGAGCTCGCAAATATCTTACATAAATATCAGCAGGAACATAAACACCCGCTAGGTGTCCAATATGCACAGGACCATTAGCATATGGAAGTGCAGTGGTGATAGTATATCTTTTAAAATTCTTATCGTTCATTTGTACTAATTTTTGGTTCAGTTTGCAAAAGTACAAAAATGAGGGAAGTGAAAATTGGTAAAATGTGGATTTGTTTAATAAACCACATAATGCACTGTAGGAACATAAGGACACATAAGCCTTAGTTTATTTGTTGAATTGTTTAATTGGGGTAAAATCGTTTAATTTCTTTTCCTATAATAAAATAAATTAAAGATTTAAGATTATTTAATTAACGATTTGTTGAAATTATAAAATCTCTATTTTAGTACAATTAACTTATAGTTTTATAATCATTAAGTGAATTTCAATTGGTAAATCTATCTGCAATCTGACCTCGTTAATCTGCAATCTAAAATTCCTTTTCCTTTCTATAAAACCACATAAGGCACAATAGTTACAAAGCTCACATAGAAAAAACTTATGTTTCCTATGTTTCTTATGTGTCTATGTGGTCCTTTTCCTTTATCCTTTTCCTTTATCCTTTTCCTTTATCCTCCCCAAGCTACATTCCCGGAATACGAGGCATTCTTTTAAGTTTAGAATTCTTATAGTAAAATCCCCATGCTTGTTTCATCCAATGGCCAATAATGGGAAGTGGAATAATTGTTTCAGATTTCTTGGTACGTTTAATATAAGCAGCGCCATCGCCACTATCCATTACACATACAATATTTAGATGCTCCCAATAACTTTTGCGCTTTCCATTCCCATTTATTTCATTATTAATATTATAAGCAGCAGTATCTGCCATTACTTCCGCCAAATGACCTTGCTTAGCAACCCACGAAGGACCACCTTTAATCTCCGCAATATCTCCTACTGCATATATATTTCTATTATTCTGCACTCTGCATAGCTCATTAATTCTGATAAAACCCGCATCACTTATTGGCAAATTCGAATCCATTATCACCTTATGGCCTTGCCCTGCAGCAATATATATTGTTAAGTCACTTTCTAATTTACTATCATCCTCAAAAACAACATTATTGGCATCAAAATTCTTAATCTTTTTACCGACATATGTTTTTACATCATAATGCTTAAAGAAAACATCCATCTTTTTATATGGCTTTTCTCCCATACGCTTGCCAGGCTCTTTCATTGGAGCAAAGAAATTGATATTAAAATTATCTCTAATTCCTTTAGTTTTAAGATAATGACTAATATTGAAAAGCAATTCGAAAGCAGGACCACCTCTAACAGCTGTAGCTGTAGGGTCTTTAGGGTTTCCGCCAAAACCAACGGATATATTTCCACTGCCTTTTTTAATTAATTTGTCAAGTAAATCTTCAATGGTATTTGCCTCCTCAGGCTTTCCACATATCGAATGTGTATGTTCTATTCCTTCCAACTTCAATTTTCCCATTCCCATAGCAATTACTAGATAATCATAAGATTGCTCGCCATTGGATAATATAATTGTATTTGTAGTATTATCTATTTTCTCAACTTTATCAATTATTAATTTAAAGCCATGCTTTTTAGATAATATTCCTAAATCCATAGCTACATCTTCGAATTTTTTCTTCTTTACTGGTATCCATATGGAAATTGGGTAAACAAATAAATATGATCTATCTGAAATTAATGTAACATCATGCTTATTTTTCCTAAGCTTTATCGCCGCTTCAACACCTGCAAAGCCACCTCCCAAAATTACTATTTTCTTCATATTTATTTTCCTTATTTAGAACAATTCAAAATTAGAGTGTTTTTTTTGATTTCTTATTCTAAATAGCAATTTCAAGTTTTAACTCAAAATACTCATTTCCTTTAATTTACAGATACAATAATTAACACGCTATTTAAAATCATATATTCAATACATTGCAGTTAATCATGTTTTAAATTATTTATCAGTTCTCTATAGGCTATAATCCTACCTAATTATTTAAATCAATAATATACCAAATCTACGTACTTTTACAGAATTAATAATAGGTAAAGTATAAATTAAGACAATCCTATCCAAAATAATATGATAATATACCTCAAACATGAGCAAATTGATTTTAGAAAATGGGATAATTGTATTAGCAATTCCCCTAATTCTCTAATTTATGCTTATTCATGGTATTTGCATTTTGTTACCGAAAAATGGGATGCCTTAATTGAAGATGATTATAAATCTGTATTTCCGATGCCATATCGAGAGAAGTACGGACTTAAATACATCTTTCAGCCTACACTTACACAACAGCTTGGAATATTCTCCATTGAGGAAATAACCAATTCTAAAGTAAATGACTTTATTATGGCTATTCCCGATGAATTTAAGCTTACACAAATAAACCTTAATACGAATAATCCCACAAGGAAGAATAATCAATATAGTTTTGTTGATAATATAAATATAGAATTGGATTTATCTAATGACTATGAAACCATAAAATCTTCATATTCTAAAAATCTAAAACGAAATATAAACAAAGCAAAGAAAAACTCACTGAGCATTAGCAATAGTGTAAAACCAGAGCTAATTATAGATCTATTCAAAAATAATAAAGGGGCTGAAGTAAAAGGGTATTCAAAAGATGATTATAAAAAAATAATACGCCTAATTTATTCATTAATAGACAAAGGGCTAGTGGATATTTCAACGGCTTTTTCAAAAGAGAATAATCTATTGGGAGGGATATTTATATTAAAAGACAAACATCGATATATATTTATTTTCTCAGGATTATCAGAAGAAGGCAAAGAAAAAGGGGCAATGCCTTTTTTAATAAATAATTATATAGAGAATAACTGTAATAGCAAAATGATTTTCGATTTTGAAGGATCAAATTCACCATCAATTGCAAGATTTTTCAAAAGTTTTGGAGCTGAAGAATTCCATTATAAAGGGCTAAGGTACTATCAAATAAGCAAAACAAAGAAAATAATACTAAAACTTTTAGGGAAAATATAATTTAAAATAGATAAGCTAATTAGTTTTTGCAAGAAAACGCCAAATACTGCGTTATTCTCGTTTTTGAAACAGTCATTTACAAATGTAAACTCCTTAGTTTCAAAAACTTCAAAAGTCTTATCTTTGACATTTTCTTATCAAAAACACAAAAATAGGTAGTTTTATTGCAGACACTAATTAGAATTGATTAACTTTGCGTGTTAAGGATACAAATAAAACAAGTTCATAATATGCCATATATTAATAGAAACATACAAATCATTACAAACAAAGGAATATTAAGAATAGTTGTCTTAATGTTCTTTTCTACATTATTATTTAGCAATAATATGCAAGGGCAAAGCATTAATGAGATTAAAACTCAATGCATAAAAGCTCTACAAACTAATAATATTGATAACTTTGTGTCAACTTTTAGCAATCCCATAGAGATTGCACTTCCCGAAAAAGAGAACTCATATTCAAAAATTCAGGCTCAAGAAGTAATGAGAAAATTCCTTAAAGAGAATAAAACAAAGAGTTTCAAAGTAAAACAAAGTGGTAAATCTACGGGCGGCAGTGAGTTTGTTATTGCTATACTTAAAACAGAAAGCAATATAGAATACCAATTATATTTACTTATTACAAACTCAGACAATAAAGCTAATCTGCATCTGGTAGAGTTTGAACTTAACGACGAATAATTTAAGTTTTTAAAAGAAGATTATTAATGAATATAAAAGAAATAATAAAGAGTGCTATTGCTGAAGATGTTGGCCCTGGCGATTACTCATCACTATCTACAATACCTACAAACGCTACTAATAGCGCCAAGCTACTAATAAAGGAAGATGGCATACTTGCAGGAATTGATATTGCGGAGGAGGTTTTTCGACAAGTAGATTCAACATTAAAGTTTGAGAAAAAAATAGAAGATGGTACTCAAGTAAAAATTGGAGACATAGCTTTTATCGTTTCTGGCTCAGCAATTTCAATACTTACAGGCGAGAGATTAGCTCTTAACTTTATGCAGCGGATGAGCGGAATTGCCACTTCTACAAATAAATATGTAAAAGCAATAGAAGGCACAAGCACTAAAATTCTTGACACAAGAAAAACCACTCCTTTACTTAGAGAATTTGAGAAATACTCGGTGAAAGTTGGTGGTGGCGAGAATCATCGCTTTGCTCTTTACGATATGATTATGATTAAAGATAACCATATTGACTTTGCAGGCGGAATAGCAGAAGCCATTGATTCTTGTAATAAATACTTATCGGATAATAGTTTAGATTTAAGAATAGAGATAGAAGTACGTAATAATAACGAGCTAGAGCAGGTTCTTAAAAAAGGCAATATTCATAGAATAATGCTAGATAACTATTCTCCTAATCAAATATCGGAAGCGCTAATACTAATAGATAAACGCTACGAAACGGAAGCCTCTGGCGGCATTACAATTGAAACTATTCGCTTGTATGCCGAAACTGGAGTAGATTATATAAGTGTAGGTGCACTAACTCACCATATTAAAAGTCAGGATATGAGTCTAGTAGCATTTTAATAAAATACTATAAAATTTATAAATAAAAATTAAAAATATATCAAATTTGAGCCTAAAAAGTAAAATACGTAATACAAAAAGGATAGACAATTTTATAGAAAAACTTAAAAGAGTGTCTTTTCCTGGTTTTGCTGGTATTGCAATTTACGATGTGGGAGAGTTATTTATTGATGCTATTATTGCCGGAGTACTGCCGCAAAGGGCTGCCGCAATTAGTTATAACTTTTTAATGGCTCTTTTTCCTACTCTATTAATCATTTTTGCGCTTATTCCTATTATTCCCATTGATGGTTTCCATGAAGAGCTTTTGATGTTTATTGTGGATTTTATGCCTGGCGATACTGATAAAAATGTAATCGCTATTCTTAACGAAATAATTACTCAGCCACAAAATGGAGTACTTTCTGCTAGTTTAATATTATCGGTTTGGTTTGCTACTAATGGTTTTAATAGTATTATAGTAGCCTTTAACTCCTCTGTACATATAAAGGAAAGCCGTTCGTATTTAAATGTTCATAAAACAGCATTTGTACTTTTTATAGTTTTCTTTTTTATAAATATATTCACAATTACGGGATTTATTTTCGATAAATTTATTATTAATTCACTGGTAGACCAAGGATATATAGTGCAAGGCACATCGTATTATATACTTATTGTTATAGACTGGATAATAAGAGTAAGTATGCTTTTCTTTCAAATTGCATTCATTTATTGGTATGCCCCTGCCTATAAAAAGCGCTTCCGGATAATCTCTTTGGGAGCTACTTTTACAACTGTGGTTTTTATAATTGTTGCATTCCTTTTCAATATTTATATATCAAATTTCAGTAAATATAACGTATTATACGGCTCCATTGCTACACTTATAATAATAATGGTATGGCTATATATTAGTGCGTTTATTTTGCTAATAGGCTTCGAAATAAACACATCAATAGTACAAGCCAAGCAAGATATTATTGATAAGCATGAAGCTGAAAGAAAGGCTCTATTGCAAGAAAAGCTTCACCCATTTAAAGATTATTATAATAATTTGAAAGATCTGCTACAGGGGAAAGAAGAAGACCAAGAAGATTAAGATCAAGATTTAAAGAATAAGCAGGAATCTCCATAGCTCAAAAACCTAAAATTATTATCTAGAGCATACTTATACGAATCTCTCCACTTTTCACCATAAAATGCTGACACCAAAAGTAGTAGAGTGCTTTTGGGCTGATGAAAATTAGTTATTAGTATATCTATAATTTTAAACTTATAGCTTGGAGCTATTATTATTTGAGTATCGCCATGTAGCTCATCAATATTGTTTGCATTCATATATTCTATTACAGCCTTCAGACTTCGCTCAACATTTACATATTTTGCAAATTCGTTGTCATAAGGGTCCCATTGTTTGATATGAAAACTTGCACTCATATCCTGCAATAGCTTCACTCCATACCAATAAATACTCTCCAAACTTCGGGTGGTAGTAGTACCCACGGCAATGATTTTTCTGTCAGAATATTTCAATAAATCTTCTACCAATTGCTTTTTAATAACCACTTGCTCGGTATGCATTTCGTGACCTTCAATCTTCTCTGAAGAAACAGGTTTAAAAGTACCCGCGCCCACATGAAGGCTTACATAGTTATTTTTAATATTTTTTTCTAACAAAGAGTTTTCTACATAATCGGTAAAATGCAATCCAGCAGTAGGTGCTGCCACGGACCCTTGATGCTTTGCATATATTGTTTGGTAACGCTCTACATCCTCCTGTTCAGTATCGCGTTTCATATAAGGAGGCAAAGGAATGCTCCCTGTGGCAATTAATACGTCAGAAAATGTTAAATGCACAGGCTCCCATCGAAAATTTATATGAAATGAATTACCAATATTTTCTCCCTTAGAAGCAAAAATAGTAAACTGCTCACCATTATATTGCATTTGCAATTCCAGCTCTCCTTCTTTCCATTTTTTGGCATTTCCCACAAGGCATTTCCACTCGCATTGTGCTGTTACCGAAAACGAGTTTTGAATTTCAACTGTAGGAGCTAATGGTTCAAGAATAAATATCTCAATTTTGGCACCAGTGGGTTTTCTGAATTGCATCCGTGCTCGAATAACCTTGGTATTATTATAAACAATAAGGCTATCATTGGGCAAATAATCAGCAATATTCTCAAAAACAGACTCACTAATTTCTCCTAAATTGGAAATCAGCAGCTTGCTTTTATCACGCTGGGCTACAGGATACTGAGCTATTCTATCCTCTGGTAAAGGATAATTATAATCGGCTATTGAGATATTTTTTGGGTGCATTATAAGAATTTGTTTGTCTAAGATTTACATATTAACCCTTAGTTTTCTGACTAAGGACCAAGCTTTCTTCATAGATATTGATAATGGTAAACATTAGGAAAAAGATAATATTATCCAAATCTTGGCGATTATCATCATATTGCTCTTCATCACTTTCAAAAAGATCGAGAGTAATAAAATCTATCATCATTCTTTGGGGGTGAGATTTTATTAATTCATCAAACTCTTGTTCAAATATTTCGGAATCCATATCCTGCATTTCATCCATCATCTTCTGATCTCTCTCCTCAATAGTAAGAATAATATCTTTAGTTATTTCTGGTAGAAATCTGAAACGATTGGTATACGAGCGATGTACAAGCATAAAGAAGAATAAAAATTTATTGAAAAACTCATCCTCATCTTCAAAAATATCACCCATTGACATCACATAATCAACAATATTCTTCTGCTCTTTGCTAATGGTTCGTAGATATTTCTCTATATCCGAATCGCTTAACTTCTGAAGATATTCGTCTGCTCTTTGTATTATTTCTTCTTTTATCATT
>JAOZPM010000053.1:8589-11134 GCA_029932765.1 Bacteroidales bacterium
TTACTTTTCAATTCTGATTCTAGCATCCACAGCAACAACTTTTTCAGCAGTTCCCAATAGTGGATTCAAATCCATTTCCATAATCTCTGGAGCATAATAAAGTAGTGCCGAAAGACGATAAATTGCATCCGCAAATGCATCTTCATTAATTCCTTCCTGCCCCCGTACTCCTTCTATTATTTTATAGCTTTTCAAGTCACGAATCATCTCATAGGCCTTATCTTTTTCTATGGGACAAAGTGCTGAGGAAACGTCTTTTAAAACTTCAATAAAAATTCCTCCCATACCGCAAAGCACCATATGTCCAAAAGAATCCTCATATTTTGCACCAGCAAATAATTCGGTTCCACTCAACATAGGCTGCATTAATATTGCTGTAGTTTCAGGTATTTGCATCATTCTTTCGAACTCAGCACGTACGGTTTCTTCATCTTTTACATTAAGCACCACACCACCAACATCAGATTTATGCACTGGGCCAACCACCTTCATCACTATAGGGAAACCAAGTTTTTCGGCCTCAATAATAGCATTATCTACGGTATCAACCACAGCCTCGCCTGCTCGGGCAATTCCTGCTGCATCAAGTAAAGCTTGCACATCTTCAGGATTTAAATATCCATCCTTTGCATTGGTAATTATATTTCTAATTCCATCAATATCAACCTCTGGCAGAGTAGTTTCTGCAGCAGCAGGTTTTGGAGTGTTATATATTTTTGTAAGAGCACGACCTAGGTTTACCTCATCAGGGAAGTTAATTCTTCCTTTTGTTAAAAAGTCCGAAACCTCCTCATTTGCAGTAAGTGTAGAAGGAAGAACAGGATAAATAGGCTTTTTAGCAGTCTTCATTTTCTCATCCAAAAGATCATAAACGTCGAAAATACGTACCAGCCCTGGAGTTCCAAAAATCACAACCATACCATCAATCTCTGGCATTTTTTGATCTACAAAATCAATAATATCACCTAATTGCTCAGCAGTACCTGTTGCCAAAAAATCGATGGGATTGCTAACCGATGAGCCAGCATATAATTTTGTCAATAAGTCATCAGCCACAGGACCTTCAATATGTGGAACCTCTAAACCACCATCGCTCAATGCATCGGTAAGCATTACCGCAGGACCACCAGCATGAGTGATGATTGCAATATTTTTGCCCTCAAGAGTTGGATGCATAAATACCGACGCCACATTCATAAGCTCCTCACGACCATAGCAACGGACAATTCCAGCTTTTTGGAATAAAGAATCTACTGCCAAATCAGAATTTGCTAATGCTCCAGTATGTGAGCTTGCAGCACGGCTTCCTGCATCAGAAGAACCTGCTTTTATAGCAGCAATTTTGCAACCTTTACGAATTAACGATGATGCGTGCTTAAGTAACTTTGCAGGGTTAGAAATAGTTTCTACATACAATAATTTTACCTTTGAGCTAGTTTCGGCAACAAAAGTATCATCTAAGTATTCCAAAATTTCCTCCACTCCTATTTGAGCAGAATTTCCAACAGTATAAACCGATGAAAAGCTTAGTCCCTTTGGTATTCCCGACTCTAGAATAAAGCAGGCTGTAGCACCTGATCCACTAATAAAATCAATACCTTTAGGATTCAATTTTGGAATAGGCTCAGTAAAAATACTATGGTGATTAGAGTTCATCACTCCAGTACAGTTAGGACCAATTAGCGCACCATCAACCTTATTAATTTTCTCTACAATAAGATCTTCTAGCTCTTTACCAGCCTCATTTTCTTCGCTATATCCAGCAGAGATAATAATAAAAGCTTTGGTGTTTTTTGTGCTAGTAAGCACCTCCACCACATCAGGAGTATATTTTGCAGCAATGGCTATAATTGCCAAATCTACTTGTGGCAAATCCTCAGGAGTATTAAAACTCTTAATACCTTGCACTTCGCTCTCTTTAAGATTCATAACATAAAGATCGCCAGCAAAATCGCCGTCAATAAGATTTTTAAGGATTTTACCACCTGGTTTATTGATGTTGTTTGAACCACCAATTACTACAATACTTTTAGGATTTATTAATTGTTCGTTTATCATTTTATATAAATTTAAATACGTTTATGAAATCTCAACCCACTAAGCATAACAGACTGATTATAAATGATGTATGAACGTATATTGTATGTTTGCAAATTTACAATTAATTTTCCAATAATTGGGGTGGAAATTTTAATGGATAATGGTTGATTGTTGGTGGTAAAGAATGGTAAAGGATTGTAAAGGATGGTAAAGGATGGTAAAGGGATTGTAAAGAATGGTAAAGGGATTGTAAAGAATGGTAAAGGGATTGTAAAGAATGGTAAAGGGTGGTAAAGAATGGTAAAGGGATTGTAAAGAGTGGTAAAGAATGGTAAAGGGATTGTAAAGAATGGTAAAGGGTGGTAAAGGATGGTAAAAGGATGGTAAAGGGTGGAAAAGGATTGTAAAGAATGGTAAAGAATGGTAAAGAATGGTAAAGAATTGTAAAGAGTGGTAAAGAATGGTAAAGGGATTGTAAAGAGTGGTAAAGAATGGTAAAGGGATT
>JAOZPM010000053.1:11368-18645 GCA_029932765.1 Bacteroidales bacterium
AAAGAATGGTAAAGGGATTGTAAAGAATGGTAAAGGGTGGTAAAGAATGGTAAAGAATTGTAAAGAATTGTAAAGAGTGGTAAAGAATGGTAAAGGGATTGTAAAGGGTGGTAAGGGGTTGTAAAGTTTTTAAGTTCAATATTTGTTATGCTCATAATATATAAACCTAAATTCAACAATCGTTAATCCTCAGTAGTTACAAACTAACATCAATCTGTAGCTTTACTCCGAGACCAATTTCAACAATGCAGCCTAAGGTTATTACTTGATATCTCCAAATATTTTATCAGGGTTAAGCCTGATTATTTAATATTATGGTTTTAAGCTTGGGAAAATAGTTAAAAGGAAGGAAATTGAATTATAATATTTGCTACTAAGCACCACTCGATGAAATAGACGCGGAAAACACGTTCTGATCAAACGATGGTGCAAAGGTGTGAGAAATGGTAAGGGGTTGTAAAAAATGGTATTTTTTAAAACTACTACTCTTCAACAAAATCATTATCTTCTAAAAATTCTATCCACGATAAGAGTATCTCCTTAAGGTCATTTGATGGTATTTGGTGGTCTATTATAGCCACCTATGCTTTTTATTGTACAATTGGGGCAGCCAAATTCAACGCCTACGATAAATCATATATATAATCCCATATATGTTTATGAATAATTCCGTTTTCATTCTTAATAAGAATATCGTCAATCGTAACTACATATTTTGGTAAATTGTCCTTCACTTTATCATAAGCACCAAACTCCCTATCAATAGTAGCACTATTAGCCATCACATAAGCCACTTGTACATAATGCTGCTCACCGTTTCTTTCAGCAATAAAATCAATCTCGTAATCTCGCCCATAACCAATCTTAATATTATAGGATGCACTTCGCAAATGAATAAACACAATATTCTCCAATATAGCCCCAATATCACTTACAAGGCTTGGGTAAAGATAATTTCTAAATCCCAAATCATTAACATAATACTTCTTTTCTCCAGAAAGCAGTTCCTTAGTTTTAAAGAAATACCTCGGTGCTTCATGAATTATAAATGCATCCTGCATATATTTAATATATTGCGATATGGTAGAATAATCTGCTTTACGATTCTTATTCTTAAAATATTTTATAATAGAAGGTATTGAAATCATACTACCTACATTATGAATTACGAAAAGAAATAAATCTTCCAATAATACATAGTCCCTAATTTTATACCTATACATTATATCTTTCAGTAGAATTGTATTTTTTAAGGATTGAAAATAATTAGTTTTAGTATCATTAGAGCTTAGGTTCAATAATTCGGGCAACCCACTTGTGGTTATATATTCAATGAAATTAGCTTTATTGTTTTCCAAATTACTATTTTCTAAGAACTCCTTATACGAAAAAGGAAACACCTCTGTAGTAATATACCTGCCTGACAATAATGTTGCTAACTCTCCCGACAGAAGTTTTGAATTTGAGCCCGTAATAAAAACTTCATACTCTTTAATAGTATGCTGTGCCAAGGAAACTATCACTTTTTCCCAGTCGTCAATATTCTGTACCTCATCAATAAAAATATATACTTTTCCTGAGGGCGTATATTCACTTTCGTAAGCATTAATCAATTTATCCAAATCATTTGCCGTGCGAATATCGTCAAATTCATACATCTCTTTATTCAGATAAAATACATTCTCTCTTTTTATTTTTTTATCAAAAATAAGGTTATGAATCAACTGCCTTACTAAATAACTTTTTCCTGCTCGTCGTTGCCCAATAATTACCTTAATTAACTTATTCCCAATGGAATCAATTACAGATTTATTATACCTAAGTCTGTGAAATCCTAAATCAATTTTAGGATCTTCGTTCCAAAAATTGATACTTCCTAATGAGTTTAATATATTTTTCATCTGAAATAATATTGGTTATATTCTAATCTAGTGCAAATATAGTCATATTTTTGATTATAACCAAATATTTATATTACACAAAACTACGGGCAAGATGCCCGTGTTACAAAAAACAACAAAGATTCCTCCCTCCTCTCTCCTAATTCTCTATCCTCCGAGACCAATTTCAACAATGCAGCCTAAGATTATTACCTGATATCTCCAAATATTTTAGCTATTCAAAACTACGAGCAAGATGCCCGTGTTACAAAAAACAACAAAGATTCTTCCTCCTTTCTCCTCTTTCATAGTCCTCTATCCCTGCCTACCGGCAGGCAAGCTTCTCCTCTTTCCATATATTAAGCCATTTTGTCAGTAGATTTCCCATGGCACATATATTGATTTGTAAGTTCTCGTAAAAATTAAAATATTTAACCATAAAATATAACGATATGCAAAAAGGTAAAATTAATGTACAAACCGAGAATATCTTTCCGGTAATTAAAAAATTCCTTTATTCTGACCACGAGATTTTTCTTCGTGAGTTAATCTCTAACGCTACTGATGCTACTGAAAAGATGAAGGCTTTGGTTCGTTCTGGAGAATCTGATGTTGAGCTTGGTGATTTAACCATCAAAGTGAAACTTGATAAAGAGGCTAAAACTCTAAGTATTATCGATAGAGGTCTTGGAATGAATGCTGAGGAAATTGACAAATATATCAATCAGATTGCTTTTTCTAGTGCTGAGGAATTTGTAGAAAAATTTAAAGATGTAGATAATACCAATATTATTGGACATTTTGGCTTGGGTTTCTATTCAGCATTTATGGTTGCTGAAAATGTTGAGCTTATTTCTAAAACCTATAAAAAAGGCAAAGGTTCTAAAGCAGTAAAATGGGAATGTGATGGTAGTCCTGAATATACAATTGAAGAATTAGAAACTCGTGATAGAGGTACTGAAATTGTTCTTCATATTTCTGACGAAAGCAAAGAGTTTTTAGAAGAAGCACGTATTAAGACTATCCTCGACAAATATTGTAAATTCTTGCCTGTGGAAATTGAATTTGGCGAAGAAATTACTTTTGAAGAAGTTGAAGGTAAAAAAGACAAGGATGGAAATCCTGAAACTGAAGAAGTAAAGAAACCACGTATTATTAATAATACTGAGCCTTTATGGAAAAAATCTCCCGCAGATTTAAAAACTGAGGATTATAATAAATTCTATCGTGAGCTTTATCCTATGCAAATGGAAGACCCTCTTTTCCATATTCACTTAAATGTTGATTATCCTTTTAACTTAACAGGAATATTATATTTCCCTAAAGTTAAGCAGAATATGGAAATTCAGCGCGATAAGATTCAATTATTTAGCAACCAGGTTTTCATTACTGATAATGTAGAGAATATTGTTCCTGAATTCCTAACTTTACTTCATGGTGTAATTGACTCACCAGATATTCCACTTAATGTTTCTCGTTCGTACCTACAGAGTGACCATAATGTAAGTAAGATTTCTAAGCACATCAGCAAGAAAGTTTCTGACAAATTGGTAGAGCTTTTTAAGGAAGATCGTAAAGCTTTTGAGCAAAAATGGGACGATATTAAAGTATTTATTCAGTATGGTATATTGAGTGATGATAAGTTTTATGACAGAACAAAAGATATTATTCTTTTAAAGAATACTGAAGGCGAATACTTTACCATTGAGGAATATAAAGAGAAAGTAAAAGCTGAGCAAACTAATAAGGAAGAAAACATAATAATGTTATATGCTAACGATTCAGAATCTCAGTATTCTTATATTGAGAAAGCAAAAGCACGTAATTATGATGTTCTGATAATGAATGGAGCTCTCGACAATCACTTTATTGACTTAATGGAGCGCAAAATAGAGAAGAGTAAATTTACTAGAGTGGATTCTGAAAGCATTGATAAGCTAATTGTAAAAGAGGACGCACAAGTATCTAAACTTACTGAAGAGCAACAAACGGAATTAAAGCCAGTTTTTGAAAAAGGATTGGATACTAAGGAATATACTGTTCAGTTTGAAAGCTTAAGTGAGACTGAAGATGCGGTAATGATTACTCAACCAGAGTTTATGCGTCGTATGAAGGATATGCAAGCAATGGGTGGCGGAGGCCAAATGTCTTTTATGGGCGATATGCCAGATATGTATAATGTGGTTGTAAATAGCAATCACCCAATGATATCGGATCTTATTGATGATAAGAGTAATGCTCATAAGGAGATTATTGCTAAGCAATTAATAGACCTTGCAAAACTATCGCAAAACCTGCTTAAAGGTAAAGCTTTATCAGAATTTGTGAAACGAAGCATGGACATTATTAAATAAATAATGAACAATATTTATAAAACCTCAATGATTAGTTTCATTGAGGTTTTTTCATTCTACAGGCTTATTTCTTTCCTATCCAGCCAGCTTTCTCCATCTTCATAAACCGTTCCTTTTCGGCTTCATTCATTTGCACTATTTCGTAATCAAATTCAGCTCCTATAGCCTCTATTGGGAAAGCAATTGAGTTTATTAGCTGCATAGCTATGGGTATTTTATCAAAAGGGAATGCAAAAGATATTTTAGCGGTATTATCTTCAACTTCTACTCCCTTAACAATTCCTAACTCCAATAATGAGTATGCAATGGCAGGATGTTGTACATGCTTTATTGCATTAATTATATCTTCTTTTGTTTTCATTTATTTATTTATAAAATTTCATCCAAATTCGTTAAACAAAAATAAAAAAATTATAAAGAACCCTCTCAATTATTTTGACTAAAAATATAGATTTTAGGAGTCTTTGTATCAATTATATTAGGAATTAATATGAGTCCAAAACAATCATTATCCTCATCAATAATTCTGATTATTATCAAGACTAATTACATTCTTAATAATTTTAATAATTACTCTTCAATATCCTTCATTAATTATTACTTTTGCTTTCTATGATGATTCCTAAACAAACGGTACAGGAAGTACTTGATATTTCAAAAGTAGAAGAGGTTGTTGGAGAATTTGTTTCTTTAACTAAGCGAGGTGTCAACCGAATAGGTTTATGCCCCTTTCACAACGAGAAAACACCTTCTTTTACTGTTTCTCCTGCTAAGAATATCTATAAATGTTTTGGATGTGGAGAATCAGGCTCATCGGTAGATTTTCTGATGAAGCATGAGCATCTTAATTTTCCTCAGGCCGTAAAATGGCTTGCCAATAAGTATAATATACATATTGAAGAAGAGGAGCAAACTCCAGAGCAAATTGCTGCCGAAAATGAACGTGAAGGGCTATTTGCTGTCAGTAAATTTGCTGCCGAGTTCTTTTCCAAAACCCTAATCGAAACTGACAAAGGCAGGGCTATAGGCTTAAGCTACTTTAATGAGCGTGGATATAGCCAAGATATAATTGACAGATTCCATTTGGGATATTCTCCCGAGGAATGGGATGCACTTGCTATTGAGGCACAAGCGGCAGGTTATACTGAAGACTCATTGGTAAAAGCTGGTCTAATTATCAAGAAAGACCAAGGAGGAGTTTATGATCGTTTCCGAAATAGAGTAATATTCCCTATTCATAATATCAGCGGTAGAGTACTTGGTTTTGGTGGTAGAATTCTTATTGCCGACAAAAAGAAACCAAAATATGTAAATTCTCCCGAATCATTAATCTATGATAAAAGTAATGTTCTTTTTGGCCTTTATTTAGCTAAAAATCTAATTATAAAAAAGGATAATTGCTATTTAGTAGAAGGTTATACTGATGTTATATCACTTTATCAATCGGGAATTGAGAATGTTGTTAGCTCTTCGGGAACATCGCTTACCGAAGGACAAATAAGATTAATAAAACGTTATACCCCTAATATAACCATACTTTATGATGGCGATGCTGCAGGAATCAAAGCTTCGTTTAGAGGTATTGATATGATAGTAAAAGCTGGAATGAATGTTAGAGTTATTTTATTCCCCGATGGCGAAGACCCCGATTCTTATGCAAAGAGTCATAGTGCCGACGAGCTAACGTCTTTCTTGGAGAGCAATGCTAAGAATTTCATTAATTTCAAATCCGAATTATTAAGCAAAGAAGCAGAAGGCGATCCTTTAAAGAAAGCCAATGTAGTACGACAAATTGTTGAAACCATTGCTTTGGTTCCTGAGCAGCTAAACAGGATTTTCTTTATTCGCGAAACCTCTGAACTGCTGAATGTAAAGGAAGAAGTTCTTACAAATGAAGTTGCAAAAATACTCCGAAAAGAACATTCTAAAAAACAAGAGAAGTATAATAGAGACAAGCAACAATCTACCAATAGAACAGGCTCTTCGCCAGGAATGGGAGATGAGCCACCAGCAGATTTCTTTAACGAGGAAGCGGCAATTGGAGAAAGTCCAGAGCCACAAATTATAACTGTAGAGGAAAGAAATAGGCCCTATGAGCTCGAAATAATAAGAATGCTACTAAACTTTGGTGAAATAGTATTTAACCCAGAGATTGCAAGAATAGAAGATGACCCTTCGGCTGCGCTCAGTGCAAAGGACCCTTCAGCTACGCTCAGTGCAAGTGAAGAGAGTGATATTTCGGTAATAGAATTTATTATTGGCGATTTGCTAGAAGATGAAATTGAACTTGAAGATGTGGTTTTTAACTCAATTTACAAGGAGTATGCTACTGCTTACGAAGATAATCGACTACTAAAATCCAGTTTTTTTGTAAACCATGAGAATGATGAAATAAGAAAAGTAGCTGGAGATTTACTCTCTGAGAATTATACTTTAAGTCCAATATGGTTCGACAAGCATCAAATATCCATAACTGCCGAAAACGACCAAGAAGTTGTTGCACGGGCGTGCTACGAATGTATCTATAGTTTGAAAGTTCGCAAGATAAGTGAGATGAAGAAAAAGCTGCTAACCAAATTTTCAGAAAAAGAGCTATCTACCGAAGAGCAAAATGATATAATGGTAGAATACCGCAAATTCGACATTATGCAAAACAAGCTTAACCAAGGAATGGGACGACTTATTGGAGGAAAGAATTAAGGTAATTAATTATTTAATGGTTTAATGGTTTAATGGTATAATTATTTAATGGTATAATGGTATAATTAATTCATTGTATAATTAATCCATTGTATAATTAATCCATTGTATAATTACCAGTTGTTACTTTTATTTATATTAATTATTACTATTTGTATTATTATTTTGATTAGTTTTGTGACAATATTAAAATTAAAAATGTAAAAGCTCCCATTAGTAGATATAGTTTTTATATTTCCGTTTATAAACGACAATAAACGATAATAAATGGAAGGTCATTATATTCACTCGTTGAACTAAACCGCTTTCAGCGGTAATTTGCAATACAAGAAATAGTAGGTAT
>JAOZPM010000054.1:0-18552 GCA_029932765.1 Bacteroidales bacterium
CTTATTATTAAAAAGTAATTGTACATAATAAGGAAGGGTAATCAAATAATTATTTGAGAAAACCCCCATCAAATGCAAATGGAAGTATTGACTTTACGTCTTTAGTAATATAACATGAGTCATTTTCTCCATACATAATTACTTTCATATTTCTTTTTCCAATTTTTTCGTACTCTAACATAACCTGCCTACAAGCACCACAAGGCACTACAGGTTCTTTACGTAACCCATTTTTAGCATTTGCGGCTATAGCAATTGCCTCTATTGCTACACCTGGGAATTGAGATCCAGCTGCAAATAAAGCTACTCTTTCGGCACAAAGTCCAGAGGGATATGCTCCATTCTCTTGATTGCTTCCAATAATAATTTCACCATTAGCAAGGCGTACTGCAGCTCCAACTGAAAAATTGGAATATGGAGAATAACTACTTCTTATTGCTTCTTTTGCAGAATTAATTAAAGTAACATCTCTTAAATCTAGTTCAGAAATATTATCATACTCAAAATATTCTATTTTAATCTCTTTCTTTTTCATGTGTTCAGTTATAAAGTCTACAAAACTAACAAAAATAATTATTTAAGTGGCTATTTTATTAATTATAAATTCAATTTAAGTTGTTTTTTTAATACAAAACTTTTTCGATGATAAGGAGAATATCCATATTTTGCTATGGCTGCAACATGGGCTTTAGTTCCATAGGACTTATTTTTCTCCCATTGATAAACTGGATATTCCTTTGATTTTTTTATTAATAAATCATCTCGATAAGTCTTTGCCAACACAGACGCAGCAGCAATTGACATATATTTACCATCTCCTTTAATTATAGTTTCGTATGGGAGGTCTTTATACTTATTAAACCTATTACCATCAATCAATAAGAACTCTGGAGTAACGATAAGCTTATCAATTGCTCTATGCATTGCTAAGAAACTCGCATTAAGTATATTTATCTTATCAATTTCATTGTTATCAACTTCTCCAATGGCCCAAGCTACTGCTTCTTTCTCAATTATATCTCTAAGAAGATAACGATTACTTTCGCTCATTTTTTTAGAATCATTCAGAATATAATTCTCAAAATCAGCAGGCAAAATTACTGCAGCTGCAACTACAGGGCCTGCTAGACACCCCCTGCCGGCTTCATCGCACCCTGCTTCAATCAAATTATTTGTATATCGTTTCTTTAGCATTAATTAGTATAATATATACTCCACATTAAAAATAAGTTATGTACTAAGAATAATAAAATAAAAACTTCATAAACCCAAACCTTAATTTTACCTCCAAAATACATTGTATGAAAAATTGCTACTAAAAATAATATAATTGTAAAATGAAAAGCAGCATTATCTCCTGCAAATATTAGTAAAATAATACTTCCTAAAAGTCCTAAAAACATAAATGAAACATACTTTCTGACTTGAATTAGATTACTTCGTTGATTTACTAAAACAGTAGAAATAATAAAGACGGATATTGATATTAGTACAACCTCAAAGGCTGTTTCAAAAGGTGTGTCGAAAATAATTACATCAAACCCAATATTATTAAAAAGTGTTCCTAAATAACTCCAATTTTCAACAAAACTATCCGTCACAAAATAGTAAGTAAAAAGATAAATATATGGCAAAGTGAAAGAGATAATAATAGCTAAGGCATCTCGAAAATTAAACTGTTTAAAAATATTTAATGCTATTAATAACAATACAATATTCAACACAGCTACTGAATAAAATAAAGATGCAATAGAGAAAAACAATGTTGCAGAAAAAAGTTTTGACATTGACTTATCATCTTCTGTAGTTCTTAAAACATAAGTTGAACCTATTACAATTAGTATAAGTGATACTAATGGTGGACTAATAACCCATGCATCTTTATTTGAAAACATTAATAGAGGTGCAATAAATAGAAAATACTTATTTTTACGTTCAATAACACCTAAATAATCGAGAAATATATGTGTTACAATAATAGGTGATAGTGTAATTATAATATACAACAGCTTAATTAATACACCATTTCCCCTTATTAGATTAATTAATAAATCGTATAACGGATTATATCCATTACTATCTGCTATTGAAACTGGTATAAAATAAATTAATGCAGCATATGCTATTATTATAAATAACTGTAATAAATGATTTCTGCCATTAAAAATATTAAGAATCATAATTTCATATTATAAGTCTTTTCCTAAGTCTTTTCGATAGTACATTTTATCATAAGAAATAATATCTGCTGCTTTATAGGATAGATTTAAGGCATCATTAATTGTTTTCCCAAAAGAAGTAAGAGCAATTACTCGTCCTCCATTAGTTATAACGTTACCTTTATCATCATTAATTGTTCCTGCATGAAAAGCAATTGTATTAGAGATCTTTTCTAAATTAAAAATCCTATTTCCTTTATTATAGCTTTCAGGATATCCTCCAGCAACAAGCATTACCGAAGCAGCCGTTCTTTTATCAAAATTCATCTTCACTTTATCAAGATTACCATTATTCATTTCTTGAAATAGCTCTAGAATATCATTTTTCATACGAGGAATTACTGTTTCTGTTTCTGGATCTCCCATTCTAACATTATATTCAATAACATATGGTTCGTCTCCAACTTTCATTAAACCTATAAAAACAAAACCTGAATAATCCATATTATCCGCTTTTATTCCCTTTACTGTTGGTTTAATTATTTTTTCTAATACCTTATCCATAAAAATAGCATCAGCGAATGGAACTGGTGAAATTGAACCCATGCCACCAGTATTAAGACCGGTATCTCCCTCTCCAATTCTCTTATAATCCTTAGCTTCAGGCAAAACAACAAACTTTTCACCATCAGTAAGTACAAAAACAGACAACTCTATTCCTGACAAAAATTCTTCAATAACAACTTTATTACTTGCTTCTCCAAATTTATTATTTAAAAGCATATCACTCAAGCTATCTTTTGCCTCAGCAAGTGAATCTATAATTAAAACACCTTTTCCTCCGGCTAATCCATCAGCCTTAAGCACGTATGGCGATTGTAAAGTATCAAGGAAGTTTTCTCCATTGGCTACCGAATTAGAATCAAAACTCTTATAAGCAGCAGTAGGTACATTATGGCGTTTCATAAATGATTTTGCATATTCCTTACTTCCTTCTAGTTGCGCTGCTTCTTTAGACATACCAACAATTATAATATTTTTAGTCTTTTCATTTGCCTTAAAAAAATCATAAATACCATCAACTAAAGGTTGCTCTGGACCAACAATAATAATATCTATACTCATATCTACAACAAATGCCAACATTGTATCAAAATCAGCAAGGTTAAGATTTACATTAGTACCAACAGTACTAGTCCCTGCATTACCTGGTGCTATAAATAATTGTGATAATTTAGAGCTTTGAGCAATTTTCCATGCTAAAGTATGTTCACGGCCTCCCGAGCCAAGTAGTAAAACATTCATATTCGAATTATATAATTATATTGATTTCTTTATTTAATCTAAATGTATTTTTTCGCCAAAGGAGAGATCACCTGCATCCCCCAAACCTGGCACGATATACGATTGCGCAGTCATTTCCCCATCAATTGCTCCAAACCATAGAGTTACATCCTTAAGATTTATATTTTTTTTAAGAAAATTAACTCCTTCTGTACTTGCAATTGCTGAAACAATATGTACATGCTTTGGTTTTCCATAACGCATTAATGCCTTATACGATAACTCCATAGACTTACCGCTCGCCAGCATTGGATCGACAAGTATTAATACTTTTCCATCAATATTAGGACAGCTAACATATTCTAGCTCTATTTCAAATTCACCATTCTTATGATGCCTTCGGTAAGCAGAAATAAAAGCATTATCTGCTTTATCAAAAAAATTCAGTAAACCAATGTGTAATGGAATTCCTGCTCGCATTATTGAAGCAATAATAGGTTGATTACTAACTAAATTCATTTTAGCAACTCCTAAAGGCGTTTCAATATCTTGCGCAGAATACTCTAAAACTTTAGATATCTCATAAGCAAACACCTCTCCTATTCTTTCCATATTCCTACGAAAGCGGAGTCTATCATTCTGTACATCAACATTTCTTATCTCAGAAATGAATTGATTAATTAAAGAGTTTGATTCAGCAAAATTATATATCATAACCACGATTTATTGAATTAATAGCAAATGCTAAAGTAGTAAAAAGGTAAATATAATATATAGATATTGACATAGTTTTTTAGGTAATATCTTTATCTGCAAAAAACTACTTTTCAATTATCTTTATCTCGCAACGACGATTCAATTTTCGACCTTCTGCAGTAGCATTCGTTGCTTTTGGTTTAGAAAAACCATAACCATTATAAGTAAACCTATCTTTACTTATTCCTTTAGCAACAATATAATTGACAACAGCCTTAGCACGCTGCAAACTCAATTTATTATTAAAACCTGCACTACCAATATTATCAGTATGACCATCTATCTTTAAGCTTAGATTACTGTATTTATTCATCATAGAAATAACCCTATCTAATTCAACTTTAGATGCATTACTAACATCAGATTTATTATATGCAAAGAATACATTTCTAAGGTCAACTTTACTGCCAACTTTCACCTTTTGCAATCTCACATTACGAATTGCCTCGTGATAAACCTCATACTCAGGAATTTCAAAATTATCGGAATAAAATAGATATCCATCAGCATAAATTGCCAAACCATAATTTTTACCTGAAGGTAAACTAATAACATACTTTCCTGAAACACTATTAGAATTAAAAGTCGCAAGGATTTTACCTTCTTCATTATCAATTAGCTCAATTATTGCTTCAATTGGTTTATTTGAATCTTCATCAACAACTACCCCTTTAAGCAAAGTTAATAGGCTTCCTTCTATTTCTAATTTATTTTCAATATTAGCTTCTATATAAATAGCATCATTAATAGCTATTAATTGCTCACCTACAGAAAATGCAGGGATCTTTGCTGGCCCTAAGAAAGTAATATGGTAAATATCTTGCTTACCTAAACCACCCTCTCTATCACTAGAATAGTATGCATTTCTTCCTGAAGCTCCAATACTGAAGAACACTTCTGGATTAGGTGTATTTATTGGGTAGCCAAGGTTTATAGGACTTAACCATCTATGATTCTTATACTCTACCTTATAAACATCGTAATCACCGATACCTTCATGGTTTTTAGAACTAAAATATAGAGTTTTTCCATCAGCATGAGCAAAAACACCTATTTCATTACCTTCTGTATTAACCTTACTCCCTAAATTTCTAGCTTTAGAATAATTACCTTTATCATCAATATCACAATAATAAATATCCTTTTCTCCATATCCTCCAGGTCTATCACTTACAAAGAATAATCTTTTACCCGATGCAGAAAAAGATGCAGAAGACTCTTGATATTTAGAATTAACAGGTTCTGGAAATGGTTTTGGATTATCCCATTTATCTCCATGACGTTCAGAGTAGTATAAATCTCCACCATTTTTATCACGATACATAATAAGGGTATTTCCATCAGGTGCTATTCCTACAACACCATCGTTAAATTTTGTATTTATAGGTTTTCCTATATTCTTTGCCTTTTGCCAAGCACCATCTTTCTTCTCTGAATAATAGATATCTTCATAAGACATTAAATCAACTTCACTTTGTTTCCTCCCAATTGACTCAGGACGACGAGAAGAAAAGAACATAATACTTTCATCTATATTAATTACTGGACCATAATCAAGAAATTGTGTATTTATAGAAGTGTCCATATTAACAATACTAACATTAAGAGGGTTCTTAACCATCTCCATTCCTAAGTTACATTCTTCAATATTTCTTTTTACTAAAGGCAGCATTTTATCAGCCTCTTCAGACCGCATACTAACTTTATAAAAAGAATACATCTCTTTTGCTTCTTCAAACTGAAGATTTTTATGCAAAGCCTTTGCATAATAATACTTTAATCTAGGATGTACATTTTTATCTAGCTTTTCTGCTTTATCAAAAAAGTCCATGGATTTATCCATAAATCTGGAATCCAAATAACAAAGTCCTATTTTAAAACAAAGCATAGCATTATTTGGATTAAAATCATATGCCTTAAGATAATAAGACAATGCTAAAGCTGCATTTTCGGGACTCAGAGAATAAAAATAATCTCCATCCTCATAATCTAGCAAGGCTACTTTAAGCCCCCCTTTGTCGTTTTTAAAGTTTCCTTTTTCAAACTCTACGTTTTGTGATAGTACCATCAAAGGCAGTATCATTAAAACCAAAATGTGTATAAATCTGTTTTTCATCATCGTGCTATTACTTCAAATTCTGTTCGTCTATTTTTTTGTCTTCCTTCTTTAGTTTTATTAGAGGCTACAGGTTTATCTTCCCCATACCCTTTAGCAATAAGTCTATCTGTAGATATTCCATTCTTTATAAGGTATACTACAACTGCTTCTGCTCTTTTTTTACTTAAGCTTTTATTCTTAATAGCTTTACCTACAGAGTCAGTATGTCCTGCAATTTCAAGCTTAAGACTTGGTACTTGATTCATTAACTTCAATAGATTATATAATTCTGTTTTAGAAGAAGAAGATATCTCAGCCTTACCTGTTTCAAAGAAAAGGTTATTAAGTACTACCTTGCTTCCAACAGCAATCATATTTAAAGGTATATTTTTTACTATTTCGTTATAACCTTCTTCTGTATTTATAGTAACATTCTCCGAATGAAATAAATAACCATCTACTTTCACTGTTATTCCATAATCTTTTCCGGTAGGTAAAGAAACAAGGTAATTACCGGTTTGTTTATTTGAAGTAAAAGTAGCTATAATTTTATTAGTTGAGTTATCTGTTAATTCTATTGTTGCAAAAAGAGGATCCTTGCTAAATTGATCAAAGATAGTCCCTTTCAAAACAGTTAAATCAAGCTTCTTTATATTCTTTGGTCCGTCACATTCAGGCAAAACAGCCCCATGTTTACTAACCATTAACATAATACCATCAATGTCGTCAAACAATGGTTTAATTGGATTAGCAAATGTAATTTTATAAATATCGTGCATACTACTATCATTACGAGATGAAGCCACATATGCAAAATCACCATTTGCTGATACACTGTATAATATATCGTCACCAGTTGTATTTATAGGATATCCTAAATTAGTAGGAGCATCCCACTTCCCATTAATAAATGTGGTTTTAAAAATATCATAACCACCCATAGAACTATGACCATTTGATGTGAAGTAATATGTTATACCATCAGGCAAAGCAACCATAGATATTTCATCAAAAGACGAATTTATTAAAGCATTAAGATTATCAGGGTCTCCCCATTTACCATTTTCATCTACTTTAGCAATATAAATATCATGCTTACCAAAACCACCTTTTCTATTACTCGCAAAATACATTGTAAGTCTATCGTATGAATAACTAGCTGTAGCTTCATGACTATTAGTATTTATAGATCCTTTAAGCTTTTTGCCCTTACTCCAATCACCATTTTTATAGTTGCAAACAAATAAATCACCATTATTCTCACTTTTATAAATAATAAATTTTTTGCCATCAGCAGATAATCCTGCTGCAGCACTATGTTCTTCTGTATTAATAGATTTAGGCATCAATTCTGCTTGCGACCAATTTCCTACACTATCTTTTACTGAAAAGTATATCTTATCAAAATATCTTCCCATATGATCTCTTATTTTGTCTTTTTTACCAGGTCTACGGCTAGTGAAAATTAACAAACTATCATTGAGACTTGCCAATGGACCATACTCTACATAATTAGTATTTATTTCAGTTCCTAAGATATCAATATAAGCATGTACAGGATTGGAAACATATTTCTTACCATAGCTACATTCTTTCTTTTTCTTTGCGATTTCTTCACGTTTTTCACTAAGTTCTTCTGGGCTAAGAGTTTTTAAATACTCCTCATAATAATAGATGGCTGTATCAAACTTATAATCTAAATGGTTCAATCTAGCATATATATATATAGCTTCGTTATTTTCTATACTATCCACAAAAATCATTTTTTCAAAAAAAGGTTTAGCCTGCTTATATTTCTTAAGCTTATAGTAAGATCTCCCAATATGAAATAATAAATGTTGATTATCTGAACCTAGGTTTACAGCTTCTTGATATTGTAATACCGCCAAGTCGTATCGTTTAAGTTCATCATAATAGATTTCATCTCCTTTTTTAATATATCGCTTAATCATCCGTGCAGTATCTTTACTTACAACTTTTGACGACGGCAGATCACTTATGCTTATGGTATCAGGAAGAATTTCAGTAAATACAAAATCTAATAACTGAGACTGTAATGACACAGAACTAAGCCCAGACAAAAAGATTAAAACAAATACTAAAACAACACCTCTAAAATTCATTTCGAACTTTTTATTTAGTATAAAAAACTAAAAATTACTTGCACTGTGCATTTAAATAATTACCAGCTGCAGTTACTCCCAAAGCATCAGCTTTTGACCAGTCTTCGCAAGCACCTATATCATCTCTAAGTAATTCCTTACAAATTCCACGATTTAAATAACCTATTCCATATTCTGTATCAAGTCTTAAAGCTTCATCATAATCTAAGAGTGCTTCTTTATATTCTTGTTTAGAAAACTTTAGATTACCTCTATTACCATATGCTATCGCGTATTCTGGGTTAATTCTTATTGCATTATTAAAATCCTCTAGAGCTTCATCATATTTCCCTAATTCTTTGTATACAGCACCTCTATTATTATAAGCCATAGCATTATTCTTGTCAACACTTATTGCAGAAGTATAATCTGCAATAGCACCTTCATAGTTTTTACTAAGTTTCTCAATAGCTGCAATATTATTATATGCAATTGCTAAATCTGGATCAATTGCTAATGCTTTCTTATAATCGTCAATAGCCAACTGATATTTTTTTTGCATTTTATAGCAACTACCTCTATCATGGTATGCATATACATATTCCTTATCTTTATCAATCACTAAAGTAAAATGAGTTATTGCTTCGTCATATCTTTGTTCTACAAACAATACACATCCAAAATAATAATTTGCATCATTACGATATTTGCCTTTATCCAATAAAATGGTTTTCTCCAAATCATCTTTTGCTCCAGAGTATTCTTCATATTTATAATTAGCAATAGCTCTTGCCAAATAATATTTTGCTATTGCATTTAACGTAATTGCTGAGTTATAATCATTAATAGCTCCATAATAATCACCTTTTGAAAACTTTGCAGATGCGCGATTATAAAAAGCCTCGGGAAATTTTACCTTAATAGAAATAGCTTTATTAAAACTACCTATTGCTTCATTATATTTATTACTTTGCAACAATATAACACCTTTATTATACTCTTTTTCAGCTACTTGCTCGTCATTAGCGCTCAATACTCTAATTGTATCTTGAAGCACATCTTTTACCTCTTGAGCTCGTAAACTTTTCGGAAATGAAACAACTATAATACTAGCTATTATCAATAATAAGAAACTCTTTATCATTTTCTTTATTTTTAAATATAATCAATAACTTTATCTATTTAAGGGTAATAACTATTCATATTAATACCCCCTTAACCTTTATATATTATTACAACAAATTTAATGAAAATATTTCAATTATATATCTATGATAATAAAGTTATTAAGAGTGTATTTGTTATAACTTTTAAGTAGACTAATCAATTAAAAAAAATCGCATTATTTGTTTAATAGCTTGTTTAAAACCATCATTAAAATAGCATTGTATAGAAATAATTATTGGCATCAAAATAGCCTGTAATTCTTTATTATTCAATGATTAAACCTTACAAGGTAAACAATATATCAAAAGTCAATTTTCACTTAAATTATTGTATTTATAATTTTTGATTTATTAATAATCTAAATTAGTCCAAATTATTGTAATTTTGACAAATGCAAAATTACAATAATACTTCTGCAGATAATAATAAAGAAATTCTTCTTAAAGTTAGCAATTTACAAGTAGATTTTAAAACTGAGGATGGGATTTTCACTGCTGTTAAAAACCTTAATTTTGAACTTTATAGAGGAGAAATTCTTGGTATTGTAGGGGAATCAGGTTCTGGTAAATCTGTTTCTTCAATGGCCATTATGGGAATTCTGTCTAAAATGGCCTCACTTCCAAAAGGTAGTATTAATTATTATCCTACAGAAGATAAAAACATTGAGCTTAGTAGTATATCAGAAAGCGAATATCAGAATATTAGAGGTAAGGATATTAGTATGATTTTTCAGGAGCCAATGACATCTCTTAATCCTGTATATAAATGTGGTGACCAGGTTGTTGAAGCTATAATATTGCATCAGAAAATAAGCAAGAAAGAAGCAAAAATAAAAGCAATTGAATTGTTTAATGACGTAGAGCTTCCTCGTCCAGAAAAAATATATAACTCCTACCCTCACCAAATCTCTGGTGGACAAAAACAAAGAGTTATGATTGCAATGGCAATATCTAGTAAGCCTAGTTTGCTTATTGCAGACGAACCTACCACAGCTTTGGACGTGAGGGTTCAAAAACGCATATTAGAAATTTTAAAGAATCTTCAAAAGAAGTATAATATGAGTGTAATATTCATCACTCATGATTTGGGAGTAATAGCTCAAATTGCACAGCGCGTTTTAGTTATGTATCGTGGCGAGTTGATTGAAAGTGGTAATATTGAACAAATATTTAATAATGCAAAACATGCTTATACTCGAGGGCTAATTAATTGCCGCCCAAAAACAGAAATACGAAGTAAACAATTGCCAACTGTAAACGATTACCTTAACCTGAATGACAAAGAAATAGCTATAAAACTTGAGGCTATAAGCCAGCGACAAAGAGATACTGAACATAAAAAACTATACGCATCGGAACCTATTTTGCAGGTAAATAATTTAAGTACTACATTTGTTTCTGAGAGAAATATATTTGGCAAAGTTACAGCAGTCGTAAATGCTGTTAATAATGTAAATATTGAGGTTTACCCTGGCGAAACTTTAGGTTTAGTGGGTGAATCTGGATGTGGAAAAACTACCCTTGGACGAACAATATTACAAATGATTCCCTCTAGTAATGGGATAGTTACTTATAAGAATAAGAATCTTTCTGAACTTCCAAAAAATGAGCTTAGGAACCTTAGAAAAGAAATTCAGATAATTTTTCAAGACCCATACTCTTCGTTAAATCCCCGAATTACTATTGGGGATGCTATTATGGAGCCTATGAAAGTTCATAATATATTAAAGAATAACACTGAAAGAAAGAAAAGAGTTATAGAATTACTAGAAAGGGTTGGGCTAACTGCAGAACAATATTCTCGTTATCCTCACGAATTTAGTGGTGGACAAAGGCAACGAATTGTGATAGCACGCAGTCTAGCTTTAAATCCAAAATTTATTGTTTGTGATGAATCCGTAAGTGCTCTTGACGTCTCTGTTCAGGCTCAAGTACTTAATTTACTTAATGAACTCAAAAAGGAATATGGACTTACATATATTTTTATCTCTCATGACTTATCGGTGGTAAAATACATGAGTGATAGAATATTAGTAATGCGAGATGGTAAAATTGAAGAAATTGGTGAAGCTGATGAATTATACAATAATCCTAAGACAAACTATACTAAAGAGTTAATTGAGGCTATTCCTGAAGTTTAAGCAATATTTAATAGATAAGGCTATTTATTTTGAGCAGCATATTTTTTGCGTCTATTAATTAAAGCAATAATAATTAATATAAAACTAAATAGTATTGAACTCCATTTCAAAGTAGAAAAAAGCGATGCATATGAGATATATTCTGGAATAAAATTTGGAAAATCATAAACCAATACTCTTAAGAAATAGTTTTCGGCAAAATCAAAAATCATAGCTAAAGAAGGAATTATAACCCAAATATTTGGAGATACTGGTCGTATTAACCTTATTAAAATACCCGTCATAAGTACAGAATAAATTATGGGGTAAATAAAATCGCGGTATTGATATCTAATATAATATAACCTGCCCTGTGGACCCCACTTAGTAAACATTTCGGAAAGTGATTCTTGACTATGATTAATACTAAGATCGGGGATTAACATTCCTGACAACTTCCAAATATCCAATAGACCACCCTCTCCAAAGTACATTATACCACTAATAACAAAATATGATATCACTAATAGTATCAACATAGTATTTGAAAAAAAAACTCTTAAGTTTTTCATATTAACTTTTTATATACTTATCTAACCCGATTACAACTATCTATACACAACAAATCTTCTGCAATTAATAATGCATAAAAATATATAAAATTACAATATAACAGACCAAAAATATATTTCCATTAATATGGAGATCCTAAACTCTAATAAACAGTCAATATTTAGACTAGTATTTACACTATCTTTGCACCGCAAAATAAAGCTTCTCATAATAAAAATACCAATAATGACTTTTGAAGAATTAGGATTAAATAAGCAATTACTAAATGCAATTACAGATTTAGATTATGTTTATGCCACACCAATACAGGAGCAAGCTTTTGCACCAATAAAAGGTGGCCGAAATGTAGTAGGAATAGCACAAACAGGTACTGGTAAAACTTTCGCCTATTTATTGCCTATTCTGAATGCCATGAAATTCTCTAATCAACGTGAGCCCAGAGTATTAATAATTGCTCCTACTCATGAACTTGTAATACAGATTCTTCAAGAGACTCGAAAACTAAGTGAGTATTCAAATATACGTTCACTAGCTGTATTTGGCGGTGTGAATATGAAAAATCAGAAGCAAGATATTTATGATGGAACAGATGTATTAATAGCCACACCAGGTAGATTACTTGATTTAGCTTATACAGGTATTTTGAACTTAAAATCAATAAAACAGGTTGTTTTTGATGAAGTTGATGAGATGTTTAGCTTAGGCTTTAGAACTCAAATAACTAATCTTCTGGAAATGCTTCCTGAGAAAAAACAGATGGTTATGTTCTCTGCAACTATGTCGGATGAAGCTATTAAGTTTATGAAAAGCTACGTTTATAATCCTTTGCATATAGAGATAGCTCCTCATGGCACTCCTATTGAGAAGATTAACCAAACGGCGTATTTTGTCCCTAATTTTAATACTAAAGCAAATCTTTTACAATTATTATTGAAAGAAGATACAAGTTTGAGTAAAGTAATGGTTTTTGCAAAAAGCAAGAAACAAGCTGACAAATTATTATTAGAACTAACTCCTGAAAACCAGAAAAACGCAGCTGTTATTCACTCTAATAAAGCTCATAATACGAGGATGAACGCCATGAAAAAATTTATCTCTGGCGAAGTAAGAGTTCTTATTTCTACTGATGTAGTAGCTCGTGGTATGGATATTAATGATGTGTCACATATTATTAACTTTGATATTTCCGAAAACCCTGGCGACTATATGCACCGCATAGGCCGTACTGGCAGAGCTGACAAAGTAGGTAATGCTATATCATTTATTAATGAAATGGAACAAGAGAATCATACTCAGATAGAGATTCTTATGGGAAAAATTGTAAAGAAGCGTGAACTTCCTGAAGAATTAGTAATATCAAATGAATTTGCTGATGATGAAAAACCAAGCTCAGGAGTTGATAAAAACTACTTAACTGGCAATAGAAATGCTGTCCCTATAGGAGCATTTCATGAGAAAAAAGCAAAGAATAAGAAAGAAAATAGCGGAAGTGCTGCTAGAAATAAAAAAGAATATACAAAATCAGGAAGTCGTAAAAAATACGGTGGAAGAAGAAGATAGATAAATATTGTTTAATCTGCTTAATTGTATACTAAAAGGTTACTTTACAGTAATAATAGTCCAAGCAATTAAACGATTAGACAAAATAAGTAACTATTACATTATTTAGTAAATACATAATTTTCCATTTAAAAAAACGGTAGTGCCTAGTTTTCATTGACTAGCATCTAGTGTTAAGTGTTTGCTGTATTAAACTTTGCCTATAATCCTTAGCCTTTCCAACTTTCCCATAAATCACAATAGTCCAATTGATATTACACAATTCAATACTGTTAATTTTTAACTATTATTAAAGTCTATATTAGATACTAATAAGTATTTTTGTAGTATTAATAAAAAATACAATAATTGGTTATACAACATTAATTATCAACATAATGAGTTTAATAGAAAATATAAAGAGCGCTGCTAAAGGAAAATACAAAACTATTGTTTTGCCAGAGGGGGAAGCCGAAAGAACTTTACGAGCTGCAGATATTATTATACAAGAAGGAATAGCAAAACTAATTCTTGTGGGCGATAAGGAGACAATATCAATTAACGCAAAGCAGTTTGGATTAAATAACATAGATAAGGCTGAAATATACGATGCAAATACTGATTCTAGAAATTGTGAGTTGGTAGATTTACTATATAAATTACGACATACAAAAGGACTTAGTAAAGCTGGGGCACGAGAATTCTGTAAGGATCCTTTATATATTGGTCCATTACTAATAAAGTTAGGTTATGCTGATGGAGAAGTAGCAGGAGCTGAAAATTCTACAGGAAATGTTTTACGTCCTGCATTTCAGATTGTAAAAACTGCACCTAATAGCACTGTAGTTTCTGGAGCTTTTATTATGGTTCTAAAAGATAAGAATTTCGGGCAAGATGGTTTGATGGTATTTGCTGATTGCGCTGTTAACCCAAATCCAAATGCAAAACAATTAGCAGAAATTGCTATTGCTTCTGCCAGAACAGCAAAAGCAATTGCAAAATTAGAGCCTAAGGTAGCTATGCTTAGTTTTAGCACTAAAGGAAGCGGAAGTCATGATGATGTAAATAAAGTTGTAGAAGCAACAAAAATTGCTAGAACAATGGCTCCTGAGATTCAGATTGATGGAGAATTACAAGCAGATGCTGCTATAGTAGAAGCTATTGGCAAAAGCAAAGCTCCAGATAGTTATATTGCAGGCAAGGCTAATGTACTAGTTTTTCCTACTTTAGACGCAGGAAATATAAGTTATAAGCTTGTACAACGTTTAGCAGGTGCTGAGGCTATTGGCCCTGTATTGCAAGGCATGGCAGCTCCAATTAACGATCTTTCTAGAGGTTGCTCTATAAACGATATTGTTAATCTTGTGGCTATAACTGCAAATCAAGTAAAATAAAAACAAATCTCTACAATGATTAATTATGTAGATAAAAAATAAAGCTAATGAAAGAAAAATTAGAAGATTATGCATTGAACAAGTCGATGAAATCAAATTCTGACACTATCAAAGTAGGAATAATTGGCTGTGGAACAATGGGGCAAGAGCTTAGCATATTGGTAAGCAAAAGTGGCATTGATGTAGTTTTTATAGAAATTTCAGAAGAAAAAATAAATAGTTCTTTTGAAGGAATAGGATTCCAAATTGACAACATTATTAGTCATTGGGGAATGACTGAAGGTGATAAACGAGCAATACTATCAAGAATTATTGGCACTACAGATTACAGCAAAATATCTGATTGTAATATAGTTATTGAATCTATCAATACAAAAAAATGGATTCCTAATCAGCCAACGCGAAAAGAAGTTTTTAGAAAAGCTGAGAAAGTTATTGACAAAAAAGCATTATTAATTTCCAATGCCTCAACCATTGTAATCTCAGACCTTGCTTCAGAGTTAGAATTCCCATGTCGTGCTATAGGAGTGCATTTTATTGCCCCTGCTATTACAACAAGAGTAATTGAAGTAAATAAATGTCATAATACCAATAAAGAAAGCCTAGATGCTCTGCATCGCTTTATCCGTGCTATTGGCAAGGAAACCATTAAAATAAATGGAACTCCTGGAAATATTAGTACTAGACTAATTGTTCCAATGATTAACGAAGCATGTGAGCTTCTTATGGAAGGTGTGAGCACTGTTGCCGAAATTGATAAAACAATGCAGATGGGTTATGGTATGCAGCGTGGCCCTTTTACTATGGCCGACCGTATTGGTCTTGATAAGCTTACTAAATGGATGGAAGGTTTGTATAATGAATATGGTGATAGAAAATATAAAACCTCTCCTATTATTAAACGAATGGTAAGAACAGGAATGTTGGGTTCAAAATCCAATAATGGTTTTTACATTTATAAAGACGGTAAAAAAATAGAAAAAAATGGTTCTATTTTCAATCTTGGTAATTAGTATTTATTGACATTTTAAGAAGAATATACATGAAAGTATTAGTAATAAATTGTGGAAGCTCGTCAATAAAGTACCAGCTTTTCAACATGAAAGATGAGAGCGTTTTAGCTTCAGGATTAGTAGACAAAGTAGGCCTAAACGGCTCATATATAAAGAATGTACGCTCTGATGGCGACAAGGTAAAATTGGAAGGTAATATTTTTGACCATCAGCAAGGAATAGAATATGTTTTGGGAGTACTTACTTCAGAAAAACATGGTAGCATTAAAGACCTTAAGGAAATTGAGGCTGTAGGACATAGAGTTGTTCATGGTGGTGAGGAATTTAATGGCAGTGTAAGCATTACTGATGAAGTAATCAGCACTATGGAAGATTGTGTAGAACTTGCACCACTTCACAACCCACCAAACCTAAAGGGTATTTATGCTGTTAATGAATTGATGCCAGGCACACCACAATGTGGAGTTTTTGACACAGCATTTCACCAAACTATGGAAGCAAAATCATATATGTATGCTATTCCTTATGCTTTATACAAAAAGCATGGTATTCGCCGTTATGGATTCCATGGTTCAAGTCACAAATTTGTATCGCAACGCTTATCAGAGATTTCTGATATTGATATCAATAATTCAAAAATTATAACTTGCCACCTTGGTAATGGTGCATCAATTGCTGCCATTAAAAATGGCAAATCTGTAGATACAAGTATGGGAATGACTCCTGTAGAAGGTCTAATGATGGGAACTAGAACTGGTGATTTGGATGTTGGAGCACTTACTTTTATTATGAATAAGGAAGATATTGGGCTAAACGCTACCAATACACTAGTTAATAAACATAGTGGAGTTCTTGGTGTATCAGGTGTATCTAGCGATATGCGTGAGGTTGAAGAAGCTGCGGAAGCAGGCAATGAAAGAGCAATTCTTGCATTAAGAATGTATGAATACCGAATCAAAAAATATATTGGTGCTTATGCTGCTATTATGGGTGGTGTAGACGCTATTGTATTTACTGGTGGTATTGGCGAAAATGCTGACGAAACTCGTGAGAATGTACTAGACGGATTAGAATTTCTTGGCATTAATTTCAATAATGAAGCCAATAAGGGACTTAGGGGCAAAGAGATAAACTTATGTCATAAAGACTCTAAAGTTCAAGTTTGGGTTATTCCTACAAACGAAGAATTAGTTATTGCACGTGACACTATTGAGATACTAGAAAATAAGTAAATTTATATTCTCTAAAATATATACAGCAGATGCTCTTTTGAGTATCTGCTTTTTTTATTACCCCCAAATTATTCAAGAATACACCGCTTATCCTCTTCAACAGGAATAGTAGACCAACCACTATTTGGAGTTTTAACACTATCAGCAATACGTATATTTGGTAATAACTTACTATTTTGAGGGTCTGACTCTTGAAATTTTACTAATATTTTTGCACCTATTATATTTTGAAGAGTAAAATTATAAACGTCTACATAAAATTTATCCTCAGAATAATACACGCTATCATTAACAAAGTATACATAATATACACTCTCTCCAATATTTGCATTCACTCTTACTTTCTGAATAACTGCTATAGAATACATCTTCTCTTTCTCTAGCTTATTATCATCAATACTACTATAGAAATACATCGATAGTATTAATAATACAAATAGTATTTTGCCGATAAGATTGATATTTCTTTTTATAAAGCTCATAATGAAATAATGAAAACAATTTTACAATTTTACAAAAAAAAGGCAAGCCAAATGGCTCACCTTTTATATATTTAATAGTTTTATAATTAATCTTCCAAAGAGTGAATTACTAATCCACTACGTAGTTTAGGCTCAAACCAAGTAGTTTTTGGAGGCATAATATTACCAGTATCAGCAATATTAATTAGCTGATCCATTGAAACAGCATAAAGAGCAAAAGCTACTTCCATATCGCCATTATCAACACGCTTACTCAACTCACCAAGACCTCTAATACCACCTATAAACTCAATACGATTTGACGTTCTTAAATCCTTAATATCTAATAACTCATCAAGAATCAAATTAGAAAGAATAGTAACATCAAGAACTCCTATTGGGTCATTATCATCATAAGTACCTACTTTAGCAGTAAGCTTATACCAATTTTTGTTTAAGTACATACTAAACTCATGAAGTTTAGCAGGCTTACAAATTTCAGCACCTATTTTCTCCACAACAAAGTTTGCCTCTAATTTTTCCAATAATTGGTCAGCAGACATACCATTAAGGTCCTTCACTACGCGGTTATAATCAATGATTTTCAACTGATTATCTGGGAAGTGAACAGCCATAAAGAAATTATAAGCCTCAT
>JAOZPM010000166.1:0-5288 GCA_029932765.1 Bacteroidales bacterium
ATTCTCAAGGTTTGATAAAACAACTAATTCATTGATACTTGAAAAATCTCTAATATTCAGTCCTTTTTCTGCGTGCTCAGGGTTTGCTTCTCTCCAGTCTTTTGCTCTACAATTATACATTGCAACATTTAGTAAATCGGCTTCTTCTGCGTAAACAATCCATTCGTTATCTTTTGTATAATCATTCTTAGGAATAATATGTTCTTTAATTGCTTCTGTATGTATTAGATAATTTGTTTTACTTAATATACGTTTTACATTCCATTCTAAATTATATTGATTTGTTTCAATTTCTTTTAATCGTTGGAATTCCTTAATTAGCAATAATTTAAACATTGGGCTAATCCATGCTCCAAATTCAAATGCTAAATCTTTATGAGCATAAGTACCTCCATATCTCCCAGATTTTGAAATAATTCCTATTGCATTTGTTTTTGTAATCCATTTTTTAGGTGTTAAATTGAAATTATTTAATCCAGCTTGTTTTCTAAAGGTGTCGAATTCGACAGGTTTAAAATTTGGATTGTGCAAAGTTTCCCACAATCCAATAAATTCAACAGTATTTCTATTTCTCATCCAGTTTCTAATATGGTCACTTCCTTCTTCATCTCTTACCATATCAGTCAAACATATATAATCCTGTTCGTCTCTTTTTGCAATCGAGATTATTTTGTCTTCAACTTGTATTTTTGTCATTTTGACTATATTCTAAATTATTTCCGACAAATTTAGCTTATATTTTATTGATTTGAAGTTTTATTTTTATATGTTGATTTTGTTGTGTCTAATAGCAAATATATGAATTTTACTTTATGCCTAAAACAACACCTCAAATATTTCTTGTATTTTGTTGCTTGTTATAATGATGCAACACGATGAGAATGACTATATCGAATTAGCATTTTGCACATCAACGCCACCTTTATTATACATTCAAATAACTAATTAGTCATTAAGTTCACTGTATTTAATGCTAGGTGTCTGCTATTAAATTTCTTTTGACTTTTTTACTCAAAAGCAAAAAATTATGGTAAATTATTTCCTATATTTGTGTTTTTGAAAAATGAATTATAAGTAGATTCTAAGCTGCTGATTAATAGTATTTATGCTATAATTATTAGGCTTATAAAATAAGAAATATTATTATTATGGGAAGAGCATTTGAATACCGCAAAGCGGCAAAGATGAAACGTTGGGGCATGATGTCGCGAGTGTTTCCAAAATTAGGAAATAGAATAACTGCTGCTGCCAAAGATGGTGGCTCTGATCCAGAGATGAATCCTTCGCTACGTACTGCAATTCAGAATGCTAAGGCAGCAAATATGCCTAAGGATAATATCCTTTCTGCAATAAAGCGTGCCACAAGCTCTGATTATAAGTCTATGATAGAGGTAAATTACGAAGGTAAAGGTCCTCATGGTGTTTTGGTTTTTGTGGAATGTGCTACTGATAATACTACTCGAACTGTTGCCAATGTGAAATCATATTTTAATAAAGCTGGTGGTGCTATTGTACCTACTGGTTCTTTGGAATTTATGTTTGAGCGTAAGGCTATATTTGAGTTGGTGAAAACCGATGAATTGGATATTGAAGAGCTTGAGTTAGAATTAATTGATGCTGGCTTGGAGGAAATAGAAGAGGTGGAAAATCAGGTGATTATCACTGCTGATTATACTGCCTTTGGTAAACTTACGACAGCAATAGAGGCTCTTAAGCTTGAGATTAATAAATCCGTATTGGAGCGTTTTCCAACTTCTCCTCAAGAGTTTAACGAAGAGCAGATGGTGGATATCGACAAAATGCTCGACAAATTGCATAATGATGATGATGTGCAGGATGTGTTTACAAATATTGGATAAACATTCTGATTGTTTTTAATAAGAGAAGTCATTGTGTTTAAAAAAAATACGATGACTTTTTGATGTAAAAAATACATGAGTTTGTTAAAGTATTATCCAAAGAAGTAGAATAAAGATTAAGAGTATATAATATGATTGAAAATAAATTTAAAGCAGTAATTTTTGACCTTGATGGGGTGATTACTAAAACAGCACTTGTGCACTCTGTGGCATGGAAAGAGATGTTTGATACATACTTAAAGCAGCGCGAAGCAACACATGGTGAAAAATTTGTAGAGTTTACTCATGAAGGTGATTATCTAATTTTTGTGGATGGTAAACCACGTTACGAAGGTGTAAAATCTTTCTTGGAATCTCGTGGTATTGAGCTGCCTTATGGTGAGCCTAGCGACGATGTGGAGCAGGAAACTTATTGTGGTGTTGGTAATAGAAAAAATATAGCTTTCAATAATATACTTGAGCGCGATGGAATTCAGGAATACGAATCTACAGTGAAATTAATGCATCGATTAAAAGCGGAAGGTATTAAGATTGGTGTTGCTTCTTCTTCCAAAAATGCGGAGAAAGTTCTTACTGTTACAGGATTGATAGATCTTGTAGAAACTCGTGTGGATGGTGTTGTAAGTGCTGAGCTTGGCCTTAATGGCAAACCTGCACCAGATATTTTCACCACTGCTGCCGACAATCTTGGCGTAGCATATCACGAGGCTGTGGTAATTGAAGATGCAATTAGCGGTGTGCAAGCAGGTAAAGCCGGAAATTTCGGTCTTGTGCTTGGTCTTGCTCGCGAGGAAAATGCTGAGGGACTTTGGGAGGCTGGTGCTGATATTGTTGTGGAAGATATTTCTGAAATTGAGTTCGAAGGAATTCAAAATTGGTTTGAGAATGGTTTGGATGACGATAATTGGTCATTATCGTATAGTACATACAATCCTGAAAAGGAACGCTCACGAGAGGCTCTGCTTTCTGTGGGAAATGGTTATTTTGGTACTCGTGGGGCTTTTGCTTTTGCTAAGGCTAATGAGCATAATTATGCTGGTACTTATATGGCTGGCCTTTTCAATAAACTTACTTCAAAAGTAGAAGGTAAAGATATTGTTAACGAAGATTTTGTGAATATACCAAACTGGTTGCCAATAACTTTCAAAATTGAAGATGGCGAGTGGTTTGATATTAATAATACTGAGATTTTGGATATAGAGCGTACTTTATATTTTGAGAACGGTATTTTTGAAACAAGTATGCTTGTAAAAGATGGGCAGGGGAGAGAAACAGTGATTTTCTCCAGCAGATTTGCTTCAATGGATAATAAGAATGTTGGTGGAATTGATTTTGCGGTTAGCCCACAGAATTATAGTGGTAAAATAACCATTAAATCTACTCTCGAAGGTGCTCATAAAAATGATGGCGTAGCTCGTTATTCAAGTCTTGAGCAGCAGCATTTGGAACCTATCAGTCAAAATGCAAATGGAAATATACAGCTTTTGACCGTAAAAACTACTCAAAGTAATGTTTATATATCCGAGGCAGCTCGTTTGGAGGTGTCATTAATGGGAGAGCCAGTAGATGCTGATTTTGTACATTCATCTTCTGATGGTGTTATTGAGTCTATTGTTAGTATTGATGTAGAGCAAGAGGATTCTCTTTATTTATCAAAAACAGTATGGATTGAAAAGAGTGATTCGGAGATTGCGCAGAAAACATTATTGGAGAAATTGGCAAATCTTGCTGATTTCAGCCAGTTATTAGATGAATCTACTTGGGCTTGGGACGATATTTGGGATGAAGTAGATATGGTAGTGCAAGGTGATCGTATAACTCAAAAAATGCTTCGTTTGCATACGTATCATTTACTCACAGGCACTTCGCCACATAACGAGGATATAGATTTTGGAATTCCTGCTCGTGCATTAACGGGTGAGGCTTATCGTGGACATATTTTCTGGGATGAGTTGTATATTCTGCCAGTGTATTTTGTGCATTATCCAGAGGTTGCAAAATCGGTGCTTATGTATCGCTTTCGCCGCTTGAATGAGGCTCGTAAATATGCCAAAGAGTTTGGTTTTAAGGGCGCTATGTTTCCTTGGCAAAGTGGTAGTGATGGTAGTGAGGAAACTCAGAAATTCCATTATAATCCACTTTCCGATGATTGGGGCGATGATTATAGCTCACTTCAGCGACATGTTTCGCTGGCAATTGCCTATAATATTATTCAGTATTTCCACTTTACGAATGATACAGATTTTATTGAAGAAGCTGGTTTGGAAATATTGCTTGAAATTGCTCGTTTCTGGGAAAGTAAGAGTGAATTTAATACCGAAACTGGTCGTTATTCCATTGATAAGGTTATGGGTCCTGATGAGTTTCATGAGGCTTATGCTGATTCAAAAGAAGGTGGAATTAAGGACAACGCATATACAAATGTAATGACTGTATGGATGTTTGACCAAATTAAAACTATTTGGGACGGCATTTCTGATGATAAAAAGAAATTAGTTTCTAATAAAATAGATTTTAGTAGCTCTGAAATAGAAAAATGGAGCGATATTTCTCAGAAAATGAATTTAGTAATTTCTGATGAAGGGATTATTTCTCAATACGATGGTTATTTTGATTTGGAAGAACTTGATTGGGATTATTATGCCAAGAAGTATGAGAATACTCACCGAATGGATAGGGTATTGAAGGCTGAGGGTAAATCTCCTGACGATTATAAAGTGGCAAAACAAGCCGATACATTGATGTTGTATTATAATTTGAGTAATGATAAAGTTACGGAAATCATTAATGGACTTGGTTATAAATTACCAGAGGATTATATTCAGAAAAATCTTGAATATTACTTACAGCGTACTTCTCATGGCTCTACATTGAGCCGTGTTGTTCACTCATATTTGGCTCAGCAAATTGGGCAGGAAGAATTAAGCTGGAGCATGTTCCAAAATGCACTTACTAGCGATTATAACGATATACAAGGTGGTACAACTGCCGAGGGTGTGCATACGGGAGTAATGGCTGGTACTCTGTGGATTATGTATGCTGCTTTTGCAGGGATTGACTTCTCTGGAGATGTGCTTTCCATAAATCCTAATCTTCCTAAGCATTGGACTCAGTTGGCTTTTGGTTTGGATTTTAAAGGAGCAAGATATCAATTTCATTTCGAAAATGGTGAGATAGAAATTAGCTGCGATAAAGCACGAGAAGTGGTGGTGCAAGGAAAGGTTTTGAAGCTTGAAGCGGTGGAGATTAAGGGAGAAGAGTGAAGGGAGAAGGGAGAAGAGTGAAGAGTGAAGAGTGAAGGGAGAAGGGAGAAGGGAGAAGGGAGAAGAGTGAAGGGAGAAGGGAGAAGGGTGAAGAGTGAAGAGTGAAGAGTGAAGGGAGAAGAGTGAAGGGAGAAGGGAGAAGAGTGAAGAGTGAAGAGTGAAGGGA
>JAOZPM010000167.1:0-5271 GCA_029932765.1 Bacteroidales bacterium
GCTACCTTCCGGTCCTGGGGGAGTTCAGTAGGAGCTGGTCGTATAAGACTTACCCGGCTGCAAATGTAATATTTTGTTTGTTATTTGCAACTATATTTAATTAAATAAATATTTTTTTATAGTCTTTAAGGCCAGCTTTTTATACGGTAATTATTTATTAAATGTTGTTTTGCGCTTCCATATATAGCATATAATAGTATAAAGGGTTATAATAAGGATTGTATTAATTGCAATAATAATAATAATATTGAAATTATTTCTGTCAGCAATAAGGCTTATTATTAGTTGTAATACTATAAAGCTTGACATAATAGCTGCTATTTGATTATGCTTTAGCCCTATATCTAACAATAAATGGTGTATATGTGTTGTATCTGCTTTAAATATTGATACTCCTTTGTAAATCCGTTGAATAGTTACTTTTATTAAGTCAAAAGATATTAACGAAATTAGTGCAAATGAAATAGCTGGGGCATTCTGAATTACATATTGACTATCTACAACATTACTGATTTCTTCAAGTTTAATTAAACTAATCGACATAATAAGAGCTATGGTTAATGTGCCAGTATCGCCCATAAATATTTTGGCAGGGGAGTAGTTGAAGTACATAAAAGCTAAAAGTGAAAATGCAATGCTAAGCAATGCTAAACTATAATTAGTTTGATTTAGAATAAAGAAATAGAGTCCTAAACTGCCAAGTATAACAAATCCTATGGATGCCGCTAACATGTCAACCCCGTCAATAAAGTTATAGGCGTTAATAATGGTAGTCATAATAAGTATTGTAAGTAGCATGTCTAATATTGAGCCTAGTTTACCATCAATAAAGTGTACTAAAAATTCAATTTTCACACCGGCAAATACAACTAATAAAACCACAGCTATAAGCTGACCAATTAATTTTATTCCTGGTTTTATATCATACAAATCATCTCTTACACCAATTATAAACATTAGTATTGCACTACTAAGAATGTATTTATACTCAGGATAGTTAACTATGTCAGAGAAGAAAATAAATGCAAGTGTAGAGCTAGTAAAAATGGCAATTCCACCTAATGCAGAAATGTTATTCTTATGAATATGTCTATATCCTTTGGGAACATATAATTTATTGATACTAGCAATCTTTATTAATATCGGCAATGATATTATTGTTAGTACAAAAGAAAAAGATATTCCAATTAATAAGTCAATCATTATTTTTATTATAAGGTATTAATCTAGGCAAAACGATTACCATAAATCAAGAAGTTTTCTTGCTTCTTCTTCGAGTTTCTTTTTTAGTTCTCGTGCTTTTTCTTTTTCCTCATCTGTCATGTCCGAGTTATCAATCTGTTTGTCTGCTTCTTTAGAAGCGTTATCAATTTGTTTGTCGGCTTCCTCCTTCGATTCTTCTTTGGCTTTATCCTTAACAGCATCAGTAGCTTCTTCATTGCCTTTTGCAAAATCAAGCTTAACTTCAGGTTTAGTAGTTGTTCCAACTATTTTAGCTTTTACTATTATTGTATTGCTAACACTAACATCTATACCAAAAGATTTTGCTGTTTGTTCAATTTTTGATATTGCAGAATTGGCATCACTTCCAATTTTTTCTCTTGGCACTTCCATCCTTAGATTATAATCAATATCTTGATTGAGTTTGGTAGTACCGCCAAATGTAACTGGAATCTCGTCAACAGTAGTTTTAAATTCTTTCACTAATAAATTACCATCTGTAATCTTAAATGGAATATTCATAGGAGTTGTTGTAAGTACTCTTAGTTCGTCTACTTTTAGTTCATCAGCTAATTTCTCAATACTTTCGGATCCTTTAATAGTTAATTTTGAAGTAGAGAGTATTCCACTTGCATTTACAGTAGCAAGGTCAGGGTCCAAGTTCTGCTTTAATTTACTATTATATACAATTATTGTAGAAAAATCTCCAGTAACTTTTGCCATAATTGGGGCTAGTTTCTGAATCGTATTCATGGCTTTATAGGTCTTTTTAATTTTGAAATTTTGCATTCCTAATACAAAATTAACAGTAGGCGTATCAGGATTTACAGTGCTAAATGTGCCATTCATTTTCATTTTGCCACCAAGCATATCCATCTTTAAATCATTAAGCTTAATTTTACTATCCTTAATTCGTAGTTTTCCATAGATTGTTCTAATATTAATGTCTTCATATCTTACTCTACCAATAATGCACTGCATGCTTATATTTATATTGCTAGGTACAACTATTGCGCTAGAAGTTGTATTGCTAGAGTTATCATTACTATTAGAAGATAATTCTGCATTATTAGTATTCTGAATAGTAGAACTTTCTTCTATAAAATCGTTAAAATTGATGTATTTAGAGTAAAACTTAAATTGCCCATTTAAAGTTCCATCATTTAGTGCATAACCAAAATAATTTGAGACTTTTCCATTCAACTCAATTGTATTCTTATTATATGTAGTAGTGAAATTATCAACACTAATATACCTTGGCGAGAATCTCATTGAAGCCTTATGTATAATTATTCCAGAAGGAAGGTCCTTGTCTTTATAATTAATATTGATAAGCCTTACAAGCCCAGTAGCATTAAACTTATTATATCTCCCTTTATCTAAGTCAGATTGTTTTCCTTTAATACTTATATTAGAAACTATTTGACCCGTAATATCCATATTCTCATCCATTGGAATTACATCTTTTATACTAGATAGCTTAATGTCGCATTTAACCTTTGCATCCAAGTTAGGATCAGATAAAGGAGTTTTAAGTATCATCGAAAATGATAATGGATTATTAGCAATCTTACATTCAAACTCGCTAACATCGATAACCATATCATCTAAATCAGAGGTCTTGCTAACGATAGTTGTTGAAATATTAATGTTATTTACGGATTTTGGTAAATCTGGATATTGAAAACTTGCATCTTTAACACTCATATTAATGTTAAATGAAGGCATCTCTTTTTCGTTATAAACGCCTTTTGCCCAACCTGAAATATTAAAATCACCACTAGTCTTAATGTCTTCATAACCATCCATATAAAAAGCTGGTATTAGTGAAATAAAACTCTTAAAACTATTATTTGATGAGTTAAACGTTAAATCAGTATATATATTATCATCAGGCATAGCTACATAGCCATCAAAATTTAATATCACATCATTTATCTCCATTTTATTTTTTTCGAAAGTATATTTCGAGGCCTCTAAGTCACTTATTAGTTTTGCGTCAAAATTTACGTCTGCTTTCGTAAAATAATTTATTCCATCCATTTTCACACTCATCTCTTTAATGCTAGAATTAAGATTTATGATGGCATCATTTTCTGTAAAATTTCCACTTAAGGTAATACTGAAATCATTTAAAATACTGCTGATATTACCTTGTTTATCAATATAAGATATGTTTGCATTTTTAATTTCAAATAGTTCAACAGCAAAGCGTAATTCTTCACTACTTTCAGATTTAGTTGCTGTAGCAATATCGTTTGTATTTTTGCTTTCAGTATTATTATCTTCCTCTATAGCTATGTCCCAATTGGTTTTACCATCTTTTAATGTCAACAAATTTACTTGTAAATTATTTATAAGAATACTCTTTATGGTATAATTACCTGAAATTACACTACTTAAATCTAAGGTTAAACTAATGTCTTCACTTTTAAATAGAACCTTACTTTCAAAATCATTTTTTCCTATTACTGAAAACTCTTTGATGCTAAATGTGAAGTTAGGAAAATCAGAAAATAGATTTAAACTAACATCTTTGAAATCAACAGTAGCATCAATACTATTATTAATCTCAACTCTGATGGACTCTGCTATTTTATCTTTAAAAAAGTAGGGTGTAATAATTAGACTTCCTATTAATACTGCAATAATAATTGCTATAATTTTTACTGTTTTATTCATTAATATTTTCTTATAATATATGCTTAAATAGAGTAAGTATATATACGTTTTACTATTTAGTTTCTTTATTTGCTATTAATAAATAATCCATTATCACCATTGCAGCCATTGCCTCTACAATTGGCACAGCCCTAGGTACAACACATACATCATGTCTTCCCATTATGGAAATAGATACACTTTCGTTATCCTTGTTTATAGTTTGCTGATTTTTAGAAATACTAGCTATTGGCTTAAAGGCTGTGTTAAATAAGATAGGTTCTCCATTAGAAATTCCAGCTTGAATTCCTCCGCTATTATTGGTTTTAGTAGTTATGTTTCTATCCTTTATAATAAACTCATCATTATGTTCAGAGCCTTTCATTTTTGTAGAGTTAAATCCACTTCCTAATTCAAATCCCTTTGCTGCATTAATACTCATCATTGCATGGGCAAGTTTAGCATTTAATTTATCAAATACGGGTTCTCCAATTCCGGCATTTAAGCCTGTTATTCTGCAACGTATTATTCCACCTAAAGTGTCACCTTCTTTTTTGGCTTTATTTATTTCCTCTAACATTAAACTCTCAGCATTTGTATCGGGGCATCGTAATGGGCTACTTTCTATTTGCTCAAATGAAACATTATCATCATTGGTAGCTGCAATATTATATATCTTATTTACCCATGCATTTATTTCTATGCCTTTTGATTTTAAGAATTGCTTTGCAATGGCACCTCCAACTATTCTAGAAGTAGTTTCTCTTGCTGATGATCTTCCTCCACCTCTATGATCACGATGAATATATTTCTTTTCGTATGTATAGTCTCCATGCGATGGTCTGTATATGTCTTTCAGTTCTTTGTAATCTTTTGAAATAGCATTAGTGTTTCTTATCATAAATCCAATGGGAGTACCAAGAGTTTTACCTTCAAATACTCCTGAGAGTATTTCCAAAGTATCATTTTCTTTCCTTTCAGAGCTAAATATACCTTGATTAGTGCTTCTGCGTTTAAGTTCTAATAAGATATTATTCATATCTATTTCAAAGTTTGAAGGAAATCCTTCAATTACTCCGCCAATTGCTTCTCCATGAGATTCGCCAAAGGTGCTTATTTTATATAATGTTCCAAAAGAATTTCCTGCCATACTTATTGTCTATTATTAATATAAGTCAAAAGTAAATAAAAATGGGTTATCTTTTTTTACTTGTTTTCATTTATACAGTGGGAGGATTTGTGCGCTATTTTTCGAAGTTTAATTTACATAGATTAATAAATAATTTTGCGATTATTGGTTTTAATATTGATAATAATAGTTCTCACCTTCTATCATCTTCTCATCAATTCCTCCAAAACGCGCCATTTGTCACTCTATAAACTTCAAAA
>JAOZPM010000168.1:0-5256 GCA_029932765.1 Bacteroidales bacterium
CCCAAGCTCTGTCAATGTCTGTAGTCTCGAAAACTAATTCGCCCCATCTATCAAATATCTGAAAAACTAAATCATAACCAACACTTGATTCTACTTTCAGAACATCATTTTTACCATCATTATTAGGAGTAAAAGCATTTGGAACATAAATATAAGGCTCATCGCAAATTACATCAGTAATGTATATTGTAATGGTATCTGTCCATGTACAGCCATAAGGATCGGTTGCTATAACAGTATATGTGGTTGTAGCTCCAGGCGTTGCTATTGGGTTAGATATTGTAGAATTAGATAAGCCGCCTACAGGTTGCCACGAATAAGCATAATTATTATTTAATATAGTAGAGTTTAACTGACTGCTTTCGCCTTCATAGATTGTATCTTTGCTTGCCCAAGCATAAAAGCTTATTGAAACAGATTCATCTTTAACTTCTACAGTATCCAAATGAATGCAATTATTAGCATCGGTAACTGTTACGGTATAAATGCCATCACATAATTGTATAGCAGGATTTGTAGCTTGGGTAAAAGAATCGTCCCAAACCCATTGGTATGGTGTTGTTCCTCCTTGTGGATTAGCAAATGCTTTTCCAATACAAGCAATATCACATGGAATACTTTCTGATAATGTATCTACAGTTAATTCTAATGGTTCTATCAATAAAGTATCGAATATTGCCTCACAGCCATCATTATCAATAATTGATAATGAATACATTCCGGCAGGTAAATTACTAATATTTTGTGTAATATCTCCATTGCTCCAATTGAATGTAATAGGAGTGATAGCGCCTTGTACATTTATAGTAATACTTCCATTAGCATCATTAAAACATAATGGATTTTGAATAGAAGCTGGAGTAACAATAATTCTTTGATCAATAAATAAACTATCATAATCAGAGCAGCCATAGTTATTTACCTGAAAGAATAGATAGGCAGGATTTGTAAAACTATGATTATAACTACTGTCTGTTGGATAATTATTTAGAGTATCGTTAAATAAGTTAGTACTTGACCAAAGATAATTTAGGTCGTTGAAATTGCCAGAACCAGTTAGTGTAATGCTATTATTACAAAGTGTAGTATCATTACCTGCATCAGCAATTAAATCGAGTACACTAACTTTCTGATGAATAGTGTCGGTACATAAACCATTTGTAGCAGTTAGTGTATAAATGGTTGTAACCATTGGTGAGGCGTAAGGATTGCAAATGCTTGTATCCGAAAGCCCTGTTGATGGTGTCCAACTAAAATATACTGATGTATCTTGAATTGGTAATAATCCAATTTGGGTTGTAGCTCCTGGGCATAAATATTCAGTAGGAAGAGTATTGTTAGCACCAGATAGCACAACTATTTGTTGTGTAATAGTATCACTAATATTGCAACTTTGTGGATCGATAATAATAAGTGTTACTTGATAAATTCCACTTTGGCCATATATATGCCATGGCGATTCTTGAGTTGATGAATTACCATCGTCAAAGTCCCAAAAATACTGTGTGGTAGCCGCGTGAGATAGAAATGATGTATTAACAAAGAATGAAGTGTCGGGTAAGCAAATAACAGGTGGAATTATGTAATCAGCAACTATAGCTGGTATATTAAAATCTACTTTAAAAACTCCATTATTACAATTACCACTATTGTTTGTGCTAGAATGACAACCCGTTGTAGTAGGAAAATCGCTATTTCCTCCACAGCCAGCACATACATTCTGATATATTCTTCCTTTATTATCAAAACGAGAAGTTCCACCGTCAACATGCTCATGCGATGTGCTTCCTCCATAATAGCTACCATAATCGAGTCCTGAAGCGTCATCAGTCATTACCATTAGATAATAATCGCTACCATCGGTAGTACTTTGTATAGCGTTTGATGTTATTGGTAAATTAAATGTGCTACCTCCTGCAAAGCCACCAAAAGTTGAATCATTAACGGCACCGCCCCACGCAGACAAATAAACTCTATTGCATAAATCTACCATAAATGCTGAAGGTACTACATCAATTCCAGCTTGCCCATTTCCCCAAGTTGTAGACCAAACTCTTGATGATAATGTTGGATTAAATTTTGTGATAAATTGTCCATCTTTAGGGCTATTCCATAAAGCATTATGTATAAAAACATTGCCCGTATCTTTTGTTTGACCAAATATGTAAACATTATTATATTTATCCAAATCTATTAAATAACTTTGGTCGTATTGAGTAGAACCTACATAAGTACAATATGTTATACTTTGTCCATTAGCTGCTATCTCTGCTATATATCCATCGGCGCTTCCACCTTGGTAATTAGTTTGGTACGAATTAGAAGTAGTAGCGATATCAGTAGAGCTAGTACCACCAGTAATGTAAATATCAAAATTAGGTCGTACTTTTATTCCATATATAGCATCATTACTATTGCCACCAAAAAAAGATGACCAAATAATAGAGCTAAGGTTATTATCTAGTTTTACAATAATTCCATCACTATTGGCAGCTTTTACAGTTTGAAAAGCACTTCCCGAAACTGGAAAGTTTGCAGAGCCAGTTGTTGATACAACATATATGTTATTATTAGCATCAATTACTATTTCTCCTCTAATATCATCACCATAGTTTGTAACTAAAGGGCTAGTTGGCATTGTTCCATCATTACCACTACCGCCCAAATATGTAGAAGCCATAAGTTGTGAACCATCGCTGCTAAAACGAGAAATAAACAAATCAGCGCCATTAGTAAATGTAATAAATGAAGAAATAGTAATGGAGCTGCCTCCATTAAATATAGTGTCGTATGCTTGTTGAGTTGTAGGGAAAGTAAGTGAAGATGTAGTGCCAAAAACCAATAACTCATTACTGTTATTCACGATTAAACTCGCAGGTACCTCAAGAAAATTGCCTCCAAGATATGTAGAGTATATTAAAAAACTACCCGTAGTGTCGTATTTAGTAATTCCTATATCAACAAGAGAATCGTAATTTGTTTGAAATGCACCAATAGTGGTTGGGTAGCCATTGCCAAATACTATTCCTCCAGCATATAAAAAACCTTCGTCGTCATAAGTAGCCGTAAACCCCCAATTGTCGGAAGTAGAGCCCGAATAGGTTGCAAATATGAGGGTTGGGTCTATTATAAGTTCTTTACTTTCGTCATATCCTTCAGGAAATTCAAAACTAAGAGTATTGTCTTCTAAAATAAATTTACAAGCAATTTCTTTTAATTTGTCATTTATATCCTTTTGATAGGCAATAGGTTTGAGTTCAGTTACTTTATTCACTGAAGTAGTAATCTCAAGGTTTCCTTTCTTAATTTTAAGTTTATCAACTCCTTTATAATTAAGCTTTATAATAGAAATATCGGCATTTGCCTTAACTATAAAATCCCATTTCAAATTATATTTATCTTCATATATTACTAGGTCTATATCCTTATATAAATCATTATAAATAACAGAATTATAGATACTTACATTATGAGCCCACTTACTTTTATCATTACCTAAATAGTAATTGTTATAATGCTCAAATTTATCGATTCCTGTAATTTCACATTTCTTGTTTCCTCCAATAAATTCTATTTGATACGAGTGTCTATTAATTCCCTTTTCTAGTAATAGCTTTTTACCTTCTTTATGATTCGAAAGTTGCTCAATTGCTTTGCTATCATACAAATCAAAGGTAATTGCATTCTCCTCAATCCATATATTACCACTATTAATATTGGCTTTAAATGAAATTGGATTATCCCATTGGCCTTTATTCTCAACAAATTCTAATTTACTAATGCGTAGACTATCATTCGTTATGCTCGAAACTAGTGTAGGGTAGAGGAGTAGAGATAAAAATAATATTTTAAAATAAGTTCTCATATTTGTCATTTGAACAATACAAATATACAATATTTATACTTTGTTATTACAGTATTTAATACTAGAATAATATGATATAAAATTATTTTAGTTTTAATATAAAATAGCTTATTTTTGCCAAATATATAGCATGACAAAATTGCAGTTAGTAATATTTTACTCAATTTATTATGTTGTATATTAGTATAATAAAGAATTTATATAAAGTTATAGATTAAGTATGAAAAGTTTTAAGTATATAGTTTTTGTTTTTAGTGTTTTATTCTTATTATCATCAAAATATGCAGTTTCTCAATCCGATAATATGGATTATAAACTTGGTATGGTTAAGGTATTATCAAATGATAATTACGAAGCAATAAAATATTTTGGTTTAGCAATCAAGAAAGATAAGGATTTAGTTTTGGCATATTATCAACGTGGTGTATGCTATACTAAAGTTGGCGAAACAGAAAAAGCTATCCAAGATTTCTCTGTAGTAATAAAAAAAACTCCTAATAATTACCAGGCTTACACCAATAGAGGACAATTATATTATAGAACTAGTGAGTACCGAAAAGCAAAAGAAGATTTTGATAAAAGCATAAGCCTAAAGGATGACAATGCCTATACTTATTTATATAGATCTAATGTAAGTATTAAACTGAGGTCATATAATGATGCATTAAAAGATGCTGATAAGGTGTTGTCGTATTTGCCAAGTCATAAAGGCGCTCATAAGAATGCGGCTATTTCTGCTACTGAGCTTAAAAAATATAAGATTGCATTAAGTCATTACGATTACTTGTTAGTACAATCGCCAGATAATGCAAACTATTATGCACTACGTGGTAAAGTGTATTTAAAGTCTGGAAATAATGCTGCTGCGTGTAAAGATTTTAAACAATCCTCGGCCCTTGGTAGTGGAGAGGCTAAGTTTGATATGGAGAATAATTGTAAGTAGCATAATATTAAGTTATTAGGCTATTATTATTTTGTCATTTTGATATAACTATAGAGTTTATTATTTTGTTATTTCTATTGTATAGCCATTAAATTCAATAATATCACCTACTCTAAGTTTTTTTCTTTTGCGAGTTTCAATTTCATTATTTACAATAGCCTCGCCTTCTGTTATAAACATATTTGCTTGACCGCCACTTTCTACTAAATTTAGAATTTTTAATAGTTTGTTTAATTCTATATACTCCTTATTCTCTATTTGAAACTGCATTAGGTATAAGTTTATTTGTTAAAAATTATTTACGTTTACAAAAGTACTATTTAAAATTCTATCTTAAACTATAGTATTCGCAGATGTATTTCCTAAGTTCTAATAGGTATTATTCTTTTAACTAAATAATATAATAATAGATAAATCTTGCATTTCGCTGGAATATTACTTATATTTG
>JAOZPM010000169.1:0-5216 GCA_029932765.1 Bacteroidales bacterium
AAATTAAAATACTTCAAAAGTTTAATTATAAGTATATTTATGGACACCCTGATATTGAAAACTACAAAAATAAGAGTGAAAAAATAATTGAAGAAATATTTGATTATTTATTAGATCTATTTAATAATATGGGGCATGATTACGTAAAGTATACTGAATCTAATGTTGAGTTAAATAAGCATTTTGGGAGATACATAGATCAGTATAAAACTATATATGACGGAGAACATAATGTGCCTAAAAGGATTGTATGCGATTTTATAGCAGGAATGACTGATAATTACGCATTGAACGCCTATAAGCAAATAAAAATACCAAAAGCACTTAGATTCAAATAAAAATAATGTATAAAATGATGTCATTAATAATTTAGCAGGCACTAGTTTGAGTAACTTAATTTTTTGGCAGCATATAGAGATAATAATATAGGAAAGAATAAAAAAATATTAAAATTGAACAAAAATAAAAGGAGGGCAGCCTATGGAATGACATATAAAATACTCGTATTTATTCAATTTTATTGCCATTTGAGGTCTGAATTGTTTTATAACATACAATTTAATTTCAAATTAAATAAATAATAAAGGACGGAACTACAGTTATTTAACTTTGTGGTTCTACACTGTAGGCTCCGCCCTAGTTTTAACCCATAAAAATATAGATTATGAACAAAAGTAAGTATTTTAAACATATAACTACACTAATAGTTTTTATTATAACTATTGGAATTAGCAACAACATGATTGCACAAACCTTTATCACACAAAATACCACTTGGAATACTAACCAAGGAGGGCTTGGTGATATATATATCCAAAACGGAGCTACTCTAACCATTCTCCCAGGGGTAGCTGTAACAATGGATTTTAATAGCCATATTTTTGTTGCGCCAGAATGTAGACTAAATGCTGTTGGAGCAACCTTTGAAACTACAGCACCCTATACATGGCATGGAATTCATGCTATGGGGCTTGGCTCTAGCTTCGATCAAGTTTATCAATTAAATCCTAATAATGAAAAGCAACCAGTAATTATCCTCACAAATTGTGTATTAAACAGAATGAGTGAAGGCGTTCAGAATGCCCTTAATGGAAATTCTGGTGGTATTCTAAGAATTAAAGGATGTGAGTTCAATGATTGTACAATTGGTATACGGTTTTTCGAGTACCTCCATTACCGTCAACCAAATATCTTAGCTAGAGATATTAGCTATATACGGAATTGTACATTTAATCATACTCCTAATATGCAGAATATTCCTATTGCAATGAAAAAAGTGATGGGAGTTAGAATTGAAGGAAACACGTTTAATAATAGTTTTGAAGCAATACATAGTGATCATGCTACGTTTTTTGTGAAAGATTATTATTCTGGCCCCTTTTTTAATCCAACGTTTGTTTCATCTACAATTTTTAATAATTGTACTTATGGTATTAAAGCTTTCGGATCAAATGCTCAAAATGGTAAAAGTACAGTAAGAGATGCAGAATTTTATTCTAACTATAGAGCTATTGCCGCAACAGATGTAGATAATCTTGAAATCTATTCAAATACAATTTCCATTCAGCAAAATGCTAACAACCCGGAAATCGTAGGTATCTACCTTGAGAATTGTGCTACGTTCTATGTTGAGAACAACAATGTTAGTGCCACAGGTTATAATGGCACTTTTCCAACCAATACTTGGGGCATAGTCGCCCATAACTGTGGTGCAAACAACAATCGCTTTTATAGAAATACAGTTAGCAATTGTGAGTATAATATTGCAGGACAGGAATATAACCGAGGCCCAGTAAATCAAAGCGGCTTGCAATTTATTTGCAATGATTTAACTCAAACTAGCCCAATTGGAACAGACAACACCTATTATATGGCTGCTCTTACTACTCAGCCAAATAACCCTTTACATGGTATTAATGATTGGCAGTGTGGTGGGGCTTATAATTCTTCATTAAATCAATATGAGTTTAGCTCTTCTGCATATAATGAAATTCCTCAAAGAGCATTAACAAGCGGAGATAAATATGATTTTTATAATGAACATTATAGAGTGGGTTTTGATATTCACTATAAGAATCCTGTCTATAAATATCCATTATCACAGGTTTTAGAATCCAATACTGCTAATCCAACCTATGAGTATTATGGGGATTTAATTTGGGTAAATGATGAATATTCAGCTTATACAAATCAATGCCCAAACACAGTGCCCAGTCAGTTTCCAACACCTACAACGCTTAGTGATATATCGACTCAGCTTCAAGCAATTTATATTCCTTATGGTCCTTTGAAATCTGCTTTTGCAGGATACGAGAACAATGGCGACCATCAGTTTATGCTTGACCAAGTAAATGGTATGAACAGTACGAATTACACTATTGTTTATTATTATTTGATGAATTATCATCCCAGTACCGATGTAATTGCTATTGCCGTAGGAAATGATGTGATGCCCAATTATATGTGCACAGATGTATTGACAACAAACTCTTATGGAATCAAAAGCCAATTGGTAAGAGATGCTTTAGCAGGAAGACAAAATCAACTTACAGCTGTCCAAATGACAAATATTTATACTGCTGCACAATCACAAAGTCAGTACGAAAGTTATTTGCTCGAATTATCTAGTCTGCGAACTCAAATAAATACATTATCTACTGCAAAGTATAATTACTTCTATAATTCGGATAGCCTAGAGCTCAATATTGAAGAAGTTATTAATACGCTTATGGAAAATGAAAATTTCTATTCTAATGTTAGCTTAATGCTATACTATTTTGAGAATGGAGATATAGCTATGGCGGATGAAAATTTTAATCTAGCTATGAATGCTGAAGAAGTATCAGGTTTTGAAACCGATAACCTTGAAATACTTTTTAATATTTTATTTAAAGTATATGCTGATTTTGGAGGTGATTACAGTCAGTTAGACCAACGTGATATTGATCAACTGAAAAAACTATCTAAAAACGAAAGTAAAAGTGGAGGAATCGCTAAAAGTATTTTAATGAGCGAATTCGAATTTGAATTTGAACCAATATTACTTAAAGCTACTCAAAATAGTGCACGAATGGCACAAATTGAAACCAAGGAGTCTAACACAATGGCTGAGATGAAAATAATGCCTAATCCAGCTAGTGATTTTATTGGTATTACCATTGCAGAAGATTATGAATTTCCATTACAACTGAATATTTACGATATTAGTGGTAAATTAGTAATGCAAAAACATATTGATAATCTCAATACTATTATGCTTGATAAATTAGCAACAGGATTGTATCAAGCTGTAATTACAGATGTAAATCAAAAATCATTCAAACAAAAATTAATTATTAAGTAATTAACTCATATAGCAAGGGCAGATTTATTTGCCCTTGCTCTTAAAATCTCCCATTATGAAAACGATGACTTTAGGACTGATTCTACTGGTGTTTACATCATTAGGATTATTTGCTCAACAAGATAATAAGCTGCAATTTGCGAATGAATTGAAAGGCAAAGAAGCCTATATCCCCTTTTCTCAAAAAGTTGTAAAAGGAAATGATAATAAACTGAATATTCTGTTCAAAAACGACTCAATATACTGGCCTACAATACATGTTGCCGTAGATGTACTTCAAAAAGATTCATTTTATTATGTATTAGGGTCTTATCCTGATAACTCATTTCTAACAAAATTTGATTTGCAGGGAAATAAAAGCCTACAAAAAACTAACATATGGAATGACGAAGCTCATTCTATGTATTATTTTACATCAAATAAATTAACACAACTATCCGATGGGAATATGGCATATCTCTATGCTGAACTCCATATCGATACTATTCATTTCCACAATAGATATGTCCCGGTTGTAAAATACTTTGATGATAGCTTAAATGTCAAATCAACATATTATTGGAATGATACTATCAGTTTTTATCCTGGCGGAGGAATTGTTGCAGATAAGGATAAAGGGTTTACTTATTGTGGACAATTGGCTTCTCGCTCAATGACATGGATACAATATGATAGTACGCAAGGTTATTATCTAGAAGATTCTACATACCTTGGGATTGTTATAGTTGATAGTAATTTGAATGCTATTTATAATAATAAAACTTATGTGCAACATCCTGATTGTAGCAGTGAAAATATGAGAGTTGAAGATTTGGAAAAAGCCCATGATGGAGGATATATTGTTGGAGGACATGTTAATGCTTGTGCAGGGGTTAATGGCTGGGCTGGTTATTCAGCATATATCGTGAAATTTGACAGTTTATTAAATCATCAATGGACAAAGGTGTTTGAAGATTCCATATATAAAGACGAACCAATTAATATAGTACCAAGCAAATATGGAAAGAGTTATATTTATACACGAGGTCATACCAAAACCCAAAGCATAGCCTACGGTAAATTTGATGAAAATGGGACTATACTTTGGGAGAAATATTTCAGAAAGACTCTTGATACAAATGGCATGGCAGGCGTGCTGACAATTTGGGATCGCCCTCATGGAGTTATAGAAAAAGATAATGGCGATATTATTTTTGGAAGTAGAATAAATGGGAATAGAGCCACAGGACTCGTGCGAACCGACTCAGTTGGCAACGTAAAATGGAGTAGGGTGATAAGTACTAATTATGGAGATAGTTTGTTATACTATTCCTATATTTTTAATTTAAAGAATCCGATAGGAGAAGGAGCCTTGCTTGTTGGTAGAGTGCATACAATGGGTGCATTTTTAATACGAACAGATAGTTTAGGTTGTACTTTACCTAACTGTTTAGATACAACATTGCATGTTAGTTTGGAGGAAATAATAGAACTAAAAGAACAGAAACTAATTGTTTATCCTAATCCTACTCAGCATACTATTCAGGTTGCTATAAATGAGCAAGGCGAAAGACTAGAACAAATAATAATCTATGATATAAATGGTCGTGAGATAATTAATGAGACCATGGATACATATATATTTACCAAAGACATAAGTAGTTTTTCAAAAGGAGTTTATATCATTAAAGTAAAAGGAAGTAATGGTAGTATATTGAGTAAGAAATTTGTGAAACACTAATTAAATCTTATCAAGTTTATTGAATTTTTTTGTTAAAGGCATTAATACTTTATCTAATAAATAGGCCTTTACAAATAAATTCACGTTTTCACGCCGATCAAAATCTCATTTTCCCCAATAAAAGCTTAATGCTAAGTGTTTATACCTACGTTT
>JAOZPM010000003.1:0-1961 GCA_029932765.1 Bacteroidales bacterium
AAAATTCGATTAATTAGCCCGCCTTCCGGCAGGCAGGTGTAATTCGATGATAAATACGCGTCTTAAATTTACATATATAGCTGTATATTACGATAATAAAAGATACATAGTAGTTTGGTGACAATTAATATGCGTCTGCCCTGTTACTCAAACTTTCTATTTGCCATAGTTTGGATGTAGGTTTTAATGACTTGAGTATTAGCTCCATTATTTAGAATTGATAATAATCAAGCCTTTCTGACATTTATTGTTAGTAGAATAACAATAAAATATCTATCTTTGTTATTCAAATAACAGTAACTAAATTGTGTTCATTATGACAAATACTGAAGAGTTGGTAAAACAGCTAATTAACAAACATGGTATCCACAGAAACAGCTTATTGCCAGTAATGCAAGGCGTAGTTAAAGAGGAAAGTTATCTATCTGATGAAGCTATGATAGAAATAGCCAGAGGTCTTGACTTATCCGCGGCTGATGTTTATGGTACAGCATCATTTTATTCATTTTTATATACAGAGTATAAAGGTAAGAATATAATAAGGATATGTAAAACCATAACCTGCAAGATGAAAGGCAAGCACAAGATTGTGGAGGCAATAGAAGATCATCTTAAAATCAAAAAGGGCGAAACTACTAGAAATGGCAAGTTTACAATAATGGAAGCAAATTGTTTGGGATGGTGCCATAAAGGGCCAGTTATGTTAGTAAATGACGACGTATATCCAGAGGTTGAAGCCGATAAAGTTGTTGAGATTCTAGAATCTTATTGTTAAGCATTAAATACCATTAATTATGAAATCTAAAGAATTTAAAAGAGTTGATTTAATTTTTGATTGCAATGGTTGTCAACCTATTGATGTAGTCAAGAAAGCCTTAAAGATGTCTCGTGATCAAGTTATAAAATCTGTTATTGATAGTGGTTTGAGAGGTAGGGGTGGTGCAGGTTTTCCAACAGGAGTAAAGTGGAAATTTGCTAAAGAGGAAGAGTCGGATATTAAATATGTAATCTGTAATGCTGATGAAGGAGAGCCTGGAACCTTTAAGGATAGAGAAATTTTGGACATTGTTCCCAATAAAGTTCTTTCAGGAATGGCTATTTGCGCCTATGCTATTGGTGCTAAAGAAGGGATAATATATTTGAGAGGAGAGTATAATTTTTTACTGAAACCATTAAACGCAACTATTGATAAGTTTAATAATAGTTTGAGTAAAATAGGGCTAGATTTTGCCATTAAAATAATTTCAGGAAGTGGAGCATATATATGTGGTGAAGAAACTGCATTATTTGAATCTATGGAAGGTAAGCGTGGTGAACCTCGTAATAAACCTCCTTATCCAACAAAAGCTGGATATAATGGAAAGCCTACAGTTATTAATAATGTAGAAACGCTTGTTTATACATCCATGATAATTAATATTGGTACCAAGGAATTTGTAAAACTAGGTACTAGTGACTCACGAGGAAGTAAAGTATTTTCTGTTTCTGGAGATACTCCTAAAGCAGGAATTCATGAATTGGAATTGGGGTTAAATGTTGCTGATTTTGTTGCTGAATTTGGAGATGGTGATACTAAGGCTGTTCAAGTAGGTGGTGCATCGGGGTTTTGTGTTCCTCGTAAGCATTTTAAAGAAACGATTATTGGCTTTGAAGGTATTCCTACGGGTGGCTCTATGATGGTTTTTAATTCCACAAGATCAATGTATAACGTGCTCAACGATTATTTAGAGTTTTTTGAAGAAGAATCTTGTGGGCAATGTACACCTTGTCGTGTTGGTACTCAGCAATTGATGAAAGGAATAAATGCTGTTAAAACTGGTGAAAAATCATCAGATTATCTTGATCAATTATTAAGACTTACCGAAACAATGAAAATTGCCTCAAAATGTGGTTTGGGTCAATCTGTTGCAAATTCGTTTTCATCAATAGTTACAAATTTCCGTGAGGAGATGATTTATTAA
>JAOZPM010000003.1:2061-6860 GCA_029932765.1 Bacteroidales bacterium
ATGTCTAAAATAAGTTTATTAATTGACGGAAAAAAAGTTCAAATAGAAGAAGGTAAAACTATTCTTGATGCTGCAAAGAAAGTTAATGTTAAGATTCCAACACTTTGCTATCATGAGGATTTATGTGTAGCTGGTAATTGTAGAGTTTGTGTGGTAGAGGTTGAAGGCAATAGTACTTTGCAAGCTTCATGTGCAATTCCTGCTCAGGATGGAATGGAAGTGCGAACCAATACTCCAAAAGTGCGAAATGCTCGTAAGGATATTATAGCAATGTTGGTTTCAGAGCATAATACACAATGTACAACCTGTTACAGAAGTACAAATTGTGAACTTCAGGATTTGGCAGCAGAATATAATATTGATAATAATCGATATTTGAGTATTATGAGGCCAATTAAAGATGTAGATCGTTCGTCGTGGTCCATCGAAAAAGATGATAGTAAATGTGTTAGATGTCAGCGTTGTGTTCGAACATGCGCTGAGCTACAGCATGTAAATGCTTTAACAGTAAGTCATAAAGGTAAAGAAATGAGAATTACAACTTTTCATGATTTACCAATGAACGAGGTTGTTTGTACTAACTGTGGACAATGTGTAAATCACTGTCCTACAGGTGCGCTTACCGAAAGACGATATTTTGATGAGGTGTGGGATGCCATTGGTGATCCTAGCAAACATGTTATTATGAATACGGCTCCTTCGGTACGAGTAGCGCTTGGCGAAATGCTTGGTTATCCTGTAGGAACTCGCGTTACTGGTAAAATGGTTACAGCTATGCGTCGTTTGGGAGTGGATTCAGTATTGGATACAGACTTCTCTGCAGACCTTACTATAGTTGAAGAGGGCTCAGAATTACTATCTCGCTTAAAGAAAGTCATTGTTGATAATGATAAGACTATTAAGTTACCATTAATTACATCTTGTTCGCCAGCGTGGGTTAAGTTTGCCGAACACTTATACCCTGAGCATTTGGGGCATATGTCTACATGCAAATCTCCGCAACAGATGTTTGGCGCATTAGCAAAAACATATTATGCTGATAAGAAAGGTATTGATCCAAAGGATATAGTATGTGTGGCAATAATGCCTTGTGCTGCCAAGAAATTTGAGTCCAATAGAAAAGAAATGAATGATAGTGGATATCAAGATATTGATGCTGGTTTAACCACTAGGGAATTTGGTCATATGATTCGACAATCTGGCTTGGATTTTAAAGAATTGGAAGATTCAACTTTCGATAGTATTATGGGAGAATCATCGGGAGCTGGAGTTATATTTGGTGCTACTGGTGGAGTAATGGAAGCAGGATTACGTACTGCTTATGAGTTAATTACGGGTAAAGAGGTGCCTTTCGAAAACTTGAATATAAAAGCTGTTCGTGGAATGGAAGGCATACGTGAAGCAACCATACCTATTGAGGGAGCATTGCCTGCATATTCATTTTTGGAAGGTGTAAAACTTAGAGTAGCTGTTGCTCATGGTTTGATTAATGCTCGACAAATTATGGATCAGATTGTAAAAGGGGAATCGCCATATCATTTTATTGAGATAATGGCTTGCCCAGGAGGTTGTATTGGTGGCGGTGGACAACCGATTCCTACTAATGAGGCCATTAGGAAAAAACGAGCAGCGTCTATTTATGAAGAGGATATGGGAATGAAGGTTCGTAAATCGCATGAGAACCCTGAGATTAAAAAGATTTATGCGGATTTCTTGAAAGAACCGCTTAGCCATGTATCGCATAATTTGTTGCATACAACATATAAAAAACGCCAACGATATTAAGCTGTATTTTTTATAATGCAAAAGAGGCTATTCAAAATATTAATTTTGTAATAGCCTCTTTTTTGTATTCCTATTTGCTATAGCTTAATTGTGAAAATAGTCTCTCATTTTATCAAATAAACTCTTGTCTTTAGAAGTTGGATTAGGAATAAAATCTTCAGATTTTTGTAATTTTTCCATTATCTCTGTTGATTCATCACTTAGTTTTTGAGGTGTCCATACATTAATGTTTACAAGCAAATCACCAGTGCCATGATATTCTACACTTGGAAGGCCTTTGCCTCTAAGTCTAAATACTTTACCGGCCTGAGTTCCTGCAGGAATTTTTACTTTTGCTTTGCCATCAACCGTTGGAATTTCTATTGTAGTACCAAGTACAGCATCAGGGAAACTAATATAATGATCGTAAAGTAGATTATTGCCATCGCGCTTCAAATCTTTATCTGGCACTTCATCAATAACAACAATCATATCGCCATTTACTCCACCACGTACTGCAGCATTACCTTTACCCGATACAGATAATTGCATTCCGTCTTCAACGCCTGCAGGTATGTTTATTGTAACAACTTCCTCACCTTTTACAATACCATTGCCACTACATTTCTTACATTTATGCTTTATAATACTTCCTTCGCCATTACAACTAGGGCAAACACTCTGAGTTTGCATATTTCCTAAGAAAGTTTGCTGTACCCTGGTAACATGTCCTGAACCATTACAAGTGCTACAAGTAGTAGTTTCACCACTTTCGGCTCCAGAGCCGCTACAGCTATCGCAAGATATGTATTTGTTTACTTTTATTTTCTTTTCGGCACCATGGGCAATATCCTTAAGATTTAGTTTTACTCTAACCCTTAAATTACTTCCACGGTTTACTCTACGTCCTCCTCGACGACTGCCACCAAAGCCTCCACCAAAGCCTCCACCACCAAAAATATCGCCAAATTGTGAGAATATATCATCCATATTCATACCGCCACCAAAGCCTCCGCCTCCTGCAGCACCACTCATTCCGGCGTGTCCATATTGGTCGTAACGTGCTTTTTTATTGCCATCACTCAATACTTCGTATGCCTCGGCAGCTTCCTTAAATTTATCTTCAGCACTTGAATCTCCAGGATTCTTGTCAGGATGATATTTTACAGCTTGCTTTCGGTAGGCTTTTTTTATGGCCGGTGCATCAGCATTTTTGTCAATGCCTAATACCTCGTAATAATCTCTTTTTGACATATTTTGTTTTATTTTTATTCTTAATAAAAATTGATGATTCTATTAGGCTCCAATAATAACTTTTGAAAAACGAATTACTTTATCATTCATAGTATAACCTTTCTCTATTACATCTATTATTTTATCCTTAAGGTCTTCACTAGGAGCAGGTACTTGAGTAATAGCTTCATGTATATCAGTATCAAATTCGTTGCCCATTGCCTCAATCTCTTTTACATTTTTACTCTCTAATATTTTTTTAAACTTATTAGAAATGAGTATTAAGCCTTCTCTATGAGCTTTGTTTTCTGCATTGTCTTCAGTATTATTTAATGCTCTTTCAAAATCATCAATAATAGATATGATAGAGACTATTACATCTTCGCCAGCAGTTTTATAAATGTCAGATTTTTCTTTTATTGTTCGCTTTCTGAAATTATCAAATTCAGAATACAATCGTAAATATTTATCATTAATCTCAGAAATCTTTAAATTTGCTGTTTCTAGCTCTTCTTTAAGTTCATCAGTTTTGCTCTTGCTTTTCTTAAAAAATCCTTTTTTACTTTTTTTATCGTCAGCACTTTCTTCGGAAATATCATTTTCTTCTATTTCTTGAACTTCTTCTTCTATTATATCTTTGTCAATAATTGTTGTTTCTTCTGCCTTTTGAGCTTCTTTTTCAGTAGTATTGTCAGTGCTGTTCATAACATCTTCAATATCTTTTATCTCCTTTTCAGTTTTTTTCTTGTCCTTTGTCATGACTATATTGTATTATTATATTTGTAAATAGTTGATACATAATAAATTAAGCCCATTATAAAAGAGGTTTAATTTAATGAATACATAGCTTTTAAATCAATTTTATTGCCATATAATAATAATCGTCAAATTGTCAGTGTTAAACAGGCTAAATAATAATAATATTTGCTTAAAATATGTAGCTTTGCAGTAGTAATTGTTTTTTTGATGATGTTTATTCGAACTATTATGTAGAGTTAGATTACGAATAGTTTATTCCAAAATAATAAGACCATGAAATTAATTGAAGTAAATAAGAAGAATTATATTTTTGAGATAATAATTAGAAATGAGAAGCAGCGCAATGCTTTATCTACTGAATTATTAAATCAATTTGTTAAGAGTATTGATGAAGTTATTGAATCGGATTCCAGAGTTTTAATAATTAGAGCATCTAAGGGTTTTAATGTATGGTCGGCAGGCTTTAATATTGAGGAATTGCCAGAGCCAGGTATAGATCCTGTTCCCTATAATCATCCTTTGGAAGTATTGATTAGAGCCATCGAAAAAGTTAATATTCCGATTATTGCTTTAATAGAAGGTAGTGTGTGGGGAGGTGCTTGCGATTTGGCTTTTAGCTGTGATATTCTTGTGGGAACTGAGCAAACTACTTTTGCCATAACTCCTGCAAAAATAGGAGTGCCTTACAACTCTTTGGGAATCAAACGTGTATTAACCCGTGTGAGCCCAAATATTGCTAAGGAACTATTCTTTACTGCAAAACCTATTGCAGCACAAAGAGCATATTCATTAGGTATATTAAACCACATTATTGATAAAGATAAAATTGAAGAGTTTACTTATGATTTGGCTAATACAATAGTAAATAATTCACCATTAAGTATTTCGGTAATTAAAAAACAAATTGATAGTATTGCTAGGTCAAAGCCAATAGACGTGGAAACTATTTCTATTATTGATGAACTTCGTCAGGAAGCATATAATAGTGAAGATTATCTTGAAGGCAAATGTGCTTTTATGGAAAAAAGAAAACCGGTTTTTAA
>JAOZPM010000003.1:6960-47986 GCA_029932765.1 Bacteroidales bacterium
GCACTTCCTAGCAATACAAATACATGAAAAATAGCATGATTATAAGCTAGTTTGCCATCGAGCATATAGAGTACCGCACCAACAGTATAAGCAATTCCACCGCTGAAAAGAAGAATGGTTCCTGTCATTCCAAGATGATTTATAAAATTAGAAAAAGCAAATATTGCTATCCATCCCATAATTACATATGATATAGCTGCTAATTTGCCATATTTGCCAAAGAAAAATATTTTAATAACAATACCTACTGCAGCAAAAGCCCACACGATGCCAAATATCCACCAACCTAATTTAGTAGGAAGTGCAAGTAAAGTGAAAGGTGTATACGATCCTGCAATTAGAAGATAAATAGAAATATGATCCCAAACGTTTAATAGGTTTCTCCATTTTGGATTTGTTGCTGAATGGTAAAGTGTAGAAGCAAAATATAGGATAACAAGACTTGAACCATAGACTATAAAGCTGATCATAGCCTTTGTTGTGTTCATTTCTATCCCTTTCTGAATTAATAGTATTAATGCAATAATTGATAATGCTGCACCAATTCCATGAGAAATAATATTTAATTTTTCTTCCTTGTCTTTATAAGTATTTAATGCTTTTGCCATTTCCTTTTGGATAATATTTTTTTAAAATAATAAGATTATTATAAGCACAAAATTAGATAAACTTGTTTAATTTAGCACAAAATATAAATCATATGCAAGTAGACAACAAAGATTATAGAACAATATGGTATAATGCTGATACTAAAAATGTTGAAGTTATTGACCAAAGGGTTTTGCCATTTAAATTTGAAATAGTAGAGGTGAAATCTGCTACAGAGATGTCTAAAATTATTCTAGAAATGTATGTGCGTGGTGCGGGACTTATTGGTGCGGCAGCAGCTTGGGGTATATATTTGGCAGCAAAGGAGAATAGCGATATTTCTTTTATTGAGAAATCGGCAAAAGAATTATCAGAAACTAGACCAACAGCAGTAAATTTGCAGGCAGCAATAGATGTAATGATACCGGAGTTACGGATTGTCGCTAAGGAAGATCGCCTTGAATTGGCAAAAATATTGGCACAGCAAATTAGCGATAATGATGCTAACTCGTGTAAGAGAATAGGGGAGCTGGGCTATAATTATATTGAGAATAAAATTGCTAAAGGTGAGAAGAGAAGAATTAATATTCTAACACATTGCAATGCAGGATGGTTAGCTTTTGTTGACTATGGCTCTGCTTTGGCACCTATTTACGAAGCATATAATAATGGAATGGATATTCATGTATATGTTGACGAAACTCGACCAAGAAATCAAGGTGCTAGGCTAACTGCTTGGGAACTTGGTAAACATGGGATTCCACATACATTAATTGCCGATAATGTAGGAGGTCATCTTATGCAACATGGAATGGTAGATATGGTAATAGTTGGAGCCGATAGGGTTGCAAATAATGGAGATGTGGCTAATAAGATTGGAACATATCTTAAAGCATTGGCCGCTTATGACAATAATGTGCCTTTTGTGGTTGCTTTTCCTACTACGACTTTCGATGCTGATATTAAAAATGGGGTAAAGGATATTCCCATCGAAATGCGTGATGGCAATGAGGTATTATATATGAATGGTGTTTCAGAAAAAGAAGAAGAGAGCTTTCGTATTGCTCCAGAATTTACTCAGGCTGTAAATTATGGTTTTGATGTAACTCCATCTCGATTGATAAGTGCTTATTTTACCGAAAAAGGAATTTTTGAGTCAGTTGAAGGGCTGTTGTAGCGATAGAGGAGAAGGAATATATGAGTATGAAAATTTATTGTGAAATTATTCAGGTTTAATATTTTAAAAATTTAATACTCATTTTGCCTATATTGCAATTCTAAACTTGATTAAAATTCAATCAAAACTGAGCGTACCGATGGATCGTACAATAGTACATTTGGATTTGGATACTTTTTTTGTATCGGTGGAGCGTTTGCTGAATAGTAGACTTGCTTCTAAGCCTCTGATTATTGGTGGTACTGGCGATAGAGGTGTTGTGTCGAGTTGTAGTTATGAGGCTCGAACTTATGGAGTGCATGCAGGTATGCCTATGCGTATGGCTCGTCAGCTTTGTGGTGATGCGGTTTATATTCGTGGCGATATGGATCAATACACCAAATACTCACGCTTGGTAACGGATATTATTGCCGATTCGGCACCTGTTTATGAAAAAGCTTCCATAGATGAACATTACCTAGATATTACTGGTATGGATAAGTTTTTTGGAAGTATGAAGTGGTCGCAGGAATTGCGGCAGAAAGTAATTATAGAAAGTGGACTTCCTATTTCTTTTGGAATGTCGGTGAATAAAACTGTTGCTAAAATAGCCACAGGAGAAGCAAAACCTGCGGGTGAGTTATATGTTGAAAATGCTAATATTCATAATTTTTTGGACCCTTTAAGTATTAGTAAAATACCTATGCTTGGAAAAGTGGCCTCACAAAAACTCCAGCGTATGGGTGTTGATAGAATACTCACCCTACGGCAAATGCCTGTTGAGATGTTGCAAAACGTGATGGGCAAAAATGGTGTTTCGCTTTGGAAAAAAGCTAATGGGCTTGACTCTACTCCTGTATATCAATATTCGGAGCGCAAAAGTATAAGTGCTGAGCGAACTTTTCAGCAAGACTCAATAAATATAAAGCAACTCAATGAACTTATTGTTGCTATGGCAGAAAAGCTAGCCTATTCACTACGCAAGAAGAGAAAGCTTTGCTCAGTAGTAACAGTAAAAATACGCTACTCTAATTTTGATACTTATACAATGCAAAAGCGAATTTCTTATACCTCTTTTGATCATGTGATTATGGAAGTAGCAAAGGAGCTATTTGTAAAATTATATACCCGCCGTATGCTAGTGCGTTTGATAGGAGTGAAGCTCTCGGGATTGGTAGAAGGCGTGCAACAACTCGACTTATTTAATGATACTGAGGAAATGGTGAATTTGTATAAAGCTATGGACGATATTCGTAATAGGTTTGGGAGTACGGCAGTAAGGCGCGGAATTGCTTATTGAGTTTATATTTGGTTTTGAAACTATTATACCTTAAAAAACAACGTCCGATTGAATAAAATCAGCACCTAAATCAAGAGCTCTTTGCTTTTCATTATTATTATGAATAGTCCAAATCTGAATAGTTAAGCCTTTATTATGAAGCTTTTTTATATTTGCTTTATTAAGACTAGTATCCTTAATACTAAAAGACAAGCCATCATAGTTGCAATCAATGGCTTCTTGAAGTTTTTTGCTGAAATTTCTATAAGCCAAGAAATAACATTTTAAAGTATCGTAATTGTCTGTAATATGATCTAAAACTTCTTTGTAGTCAGTTTCTATCATTATTGAGTTTTCGAGCTTATAATTTTTAGCCAACCTAATAATTTCGTCAGCAATGTTTTGCTGATACTCATTAGATATATTTCTTCCTTCAAGGCAAGTTGTATTAAAATAGCCTTTTACATCAAGAGATATATATTTATCTTTATTCAATAAACTATGATATACAAATACATCTTCTAAAGTGCAAAGCTGTTTCCATTTTGGAAGGGCTTTGTTGAGAAATAATATTTCTTCGTCGGTAGAATTAAGAATGCACTTGTGGCTGCTAGTATTATATATATCAGAATTATGATAAAGCCATATTGTGCCAGATTTACTCATTTGTATATCTATCTCTATACCATCAAAATTAGCAAACCCATACTTCGCTGCAGCAAGAGTGTTCTCAAGAATAGTATCCTTACCAATAATATGCATTATACTGCCAGAACCTCTGTGAGCAAGTACCCTAGGCTTTTTGTTGAAAATATTAATAATGAAATTATTGTTACAAGCAAATAGGCTCGAAATAATAATTATTAATAGTAAAAGAAAGGATTTAGTCTTCATTATTCTTATTTTTTATGTATCATCATCACACCATCTCTAAGTGGAAGTAGCATATTGTCTACTCTTGAATCATTGGTTATTTTATTGTTAAACTCATGAATAGCAATAGTTTCTCTATCTTTATTATTCTTTAAATCAAGTACTTTTCCACTCCAAAGAACATTATCTACAAGAATCCATGCTCCTGAGGGTAATTTATCAATAATGATGTCGTAATAATTTGAGTAGTTATGTTTATCGGCATCCATAAAAACTAAATCGAAGTTAATGTCTAATGTTGGTATTATATCCAAAGCATTACCGATATGCATATCAATTTTATGGTCAAGCATGGCAAGTTTGAAATACTTATTTGCCATTGATTCTAGTTCTGCATTTATATCAATGGTATGCAAAATTCCGTTATCGGGTATTGCTGAGGCCATGCAAATGGCAGAATACCCAGTATAAGTTCCTATTTCAAGTATATTTTTTGCATTACTCATTTTTACTACCTGCTCAAGAAATTTCCCCTGCAATTCTCCCGAAAGCATCCTAGGGCGCAGTACTTTTAGCTGAGTTTCTCTTTCAAGCTTTTTTAGTAAGGGGTCAATATCTTTACTGTTATTAATGCAGTAGCTTTCTATCTCGTTACTTATGAAATTCATTATATTTAATATTTTATAGTATAATCCTTAATTATCATTTTTATAAATAAGAGAACTCAATTTATTAGGGTCAAAAACTTCATTTGCTATTTCAAGTATTTCTTCAGATTTAATTTCCTCAATTTCTTTATTCATAAGATCTATAGAGTCAACTTTATCGTAAACCAAAATGCTTTTGCCAATGCTAAGTAGTTCATTTACATTTGATTCTTGAGCAATTGCTATTTGGCCAATTAGCTGTTGCTTGGCCCTTTGTAATTGTAAACTACCAAGTTTATTATTACGAAGCTTTGCTAGTTCCTTATGTGTAAGCTTTATAGTTCTTTCTAAATAGGCAAAATCTGTTCCTAGATAGATACTTAGAATTCCTGTATCGGAATAAGGAGTATAATTGGACTCAATATTATAGCAAAATCCATATTTTTCACGAATTCCCATATTAAGCCTTGTGTTTAGTCCCGGACCTCCCAATATATTATTCAGAAATATAAGTTTATTTCTATTTTTATCCTGTGCGCTATAAGCTTCATTTGCAATAATACAGTGTGCTTGATGCACAGGTTTCTTGCGAATTTTATTAGAAGGTTTGTAATTACTGAATTTACTTCTCTCAAAATTTCGTAATCGAGTAGGAGCTTCGCCAAAATGCTTTTCACATATGGCTACAAATTCTTTAAAATCGAAATTGCCAACAGAGCAGATTACGGTTTCATCAGTATGAAAATTATTAAAAACAAATCTTAGAATATCTTCTCTTTGATATGATTTCACGAGTTCTTTAGTTCCTAAAATATTTCTCCCCATAGGGTGACCTTTATAAACAACATCTTCAATCTCATCAAAAATCTCCTCGGCAGGATTGTCACGATAAGAGTTTATTTCGTCAATAATAATATCCTTTTCTTTATCAATCTCTTTTTTGGGGAACTGCGAATGTAATGATATATCAGAAAAAAGCTCAACTGTTCGATTGTAATATTGCGGTAAGAAAGAAGCGTAAATACATGTCTCCTCTTTAGTAGTAAAGGCATTAATCTCTCCTCCAACATTCTCAAGACTTGATAGTATATGAAAGGATTTTCGCTTGTTGGTTCCTTTAAAGATTGTGTGTTCAATAAAATGAGCCATTCCTTGCTCATTCTCTTTTTCATCACGTGATCCAGTATTTACCATTAGAGCACAATGTGCTACAATGTTATTTACCGGTTTATGTATTAAGCGTATCCCGTTCTTTAATGTATGTCGTTGGTATTCCATTTAGTTTTTTAAATAGTTTTTTTTAATAGAATTAAAGATTGCAAAAGTAATTCATATTAGTGAGTATTTAAAGTATATAAGTTATATAAAATAAAAACCTCCAGATTGGATAACCTGGAGGAAAAAAATAATTAATCACTAATTAATAAAATTGAGGTAGGAATATTTGTATAGTGTTGCTTAAATAGCCTAATTAATATGTAAATAAAAAAATTAGTTTTAAATTTACGCTACAAATGTAATAAAAAAAATATTACAAATAATAAAAAAATGCAGAAGTGTTAAATAAAAAGATAATAAAAAACCACTACTGTATAATAACCTTATTTATAGAGTAATGTGTATCTGAAATAAGTTTAAAGAAATAAATACCTTTAGGGTATTTAGAGGTATTTATAGAGTTAACATCATTATTTAGAATAGTAATTTCGTCAATAATGCTTCCAATGCTATTAATAATAGTAAGTTTAATAGCTGTATTTATATTTTGGTTAAGTTCTATATAAATAATATCCTTAGCTGGATTTGGGTATATTTTAACCTTATTGAGCTTATTATTGGTGGAATTATTAATATTTGTAGCAAAAGGATAGGTTACAGATTCCCATAAACCTCTGCCGTAGGTTGCAGCTCTAATTTTATCTCCGGTTTCAAAAAGTTCAAGTTCGCTTACTATTACATTTGGAAGATCTTTCATGAATGGAACCCAGTCGCCTAAGTTGGTGTCATAATAATAAACTCCCATATCAGTTCCAACATAGAGACCATTGGCAGTATTTGGAGCATTTACAATGGTATTAACAGGGTAGTTAGGTAATGAGCCTGAGATATTAGTCCATGTGGCTCCTCCATCTATAGTTTGATACACTTTCTGTCCATCATAGAAACCAGATTTACAGACCCATACTTTATTAGGATTAGCCTTATTTATTGCTATTGAATTTACTTGTCCACTACCTAAATTTCCTGAAATTGTAGTCCAGTTTGTGCCACCATCAGTAGTTTTGTATAATGAATAGTTATTTGCAGTCCAAATAGTTGATGTATTATTTCCTGTGGCTGCTATAGTATTTAGTTTACCTCCTGACCAGCTTGATATTTTTGTCCAGTTATTTCCTTTGTTCACAGTCTTCCATACATTATCATAGCCAGCTATGAGTATGTTAGCATTATTATCATCCATTATATATGGTGTAACCCAAGCGCCAGTCTCAGGGATAGAGTTAGATATTTCAGACCAATTATTTCCTCCATCATAACTTCTTCTAATATTACCATAATAAAGTGAACCGTACATGGTATTATTACTACTATGGCTAATAATACATTCCATACCATCGCCTCCTAATACAAAATTCCAATTAGAAGTCATAAGGTTAGAGCCATTGTCTTGCCATCCTGTTAATATTTTATTGGCAATAGTTTTAGATCCTCCCATTCTGTACATTTGAGCAATTGCTAGTTGATTATTCTTTTCGTTCCAATTGCTTCCATTATCTGTAGATTTTGATACCCCTCCATCAGTACAAGCCCATATTTCGCTAGAGTTATGTGTATTATATCTAATCATATGAATATCAGCATGAGTGTACGGAACTCCTTGTCCCGCAATCCAGTATCCAGCTATGTTCCAACTGCTTCCACCGTTATTTGATGTCCACATATTTACTCCACCTACAAATAATTTGTTTTTATTTGTAGGAGATACAGTTAATGCTAAATCATACCATGCTTGACCACCAGCATCACTTCCATTCTTACTCCATCCCAATAGGTTTGGTGAGCTTGCTTTTAGAGTAAAATTACTTCCTGCATCGGTAGATTGATAAATACCATTAAATCCTCCATCAGTATTATTGCCTGATAAAGCGTAAACGTAATTAGGATCGTTTGGAGTAACTGCAATTTCAACTCTACGCGAACCACTAATTGATAGTTTATTGGTGAAGCTATCTCCGCCATTAGTGGATACAATTACTCTGGTACTCGATGCTATATATATTGTATTTGGATCGCCTGGCTTAAACTCAATATCTTTATATGTTCCTAATTTCTTACGAGTCCATGTGATACCTCCATCTGTAGATTTATAAAATCCTAAACTTGTAGAGGCATATACAATATCTGGATTTGTAGGGTGAACCAATAATCTATAAGCTTTTCTTTTTTGTTGATAATTATAACTTAAGCCAGTAGTATTCCATGTGTTTCCACCATCAGTAGATTTCAAAATACCTATAGAATAAGTGTCGTCACCATCAATATCACCAGTGGCTGCATAAATAATGCTTGCATCGCTAGGAGCATACTTTATGTCAGAAATCCCTATGGACGCAAGGTCGTCAGTATTTGTTGTCCATGAAGTGCCACCATTATCACTACGCCATATTCCTCCTGAAGGTGCGCCAATAATTATTTTATTGCTATTTGTTGGATGAAAGTCAACACAATTAATTCGTCCACTACCAATTCCATTGGAAGGACCAAATGGGCCTAATTGTACCCATTGACCTGCAACACCAATACTTTTTGCTGTTGATATTTCTTTTTGTATTCGTCTATAATCAGTAATTCTATTTTGAGGAAGATCTAATTTGCCATTTTCCCCAATTCTGTTTTGTTGAAAATATTCTTTTCGTTTAAACTGTTTAAATCCTTTTCCTTTTTCGTATTCTCTATTGTCCCAATATGCATTAAATGAAGCTTGCTTTTGTGCTAAAGTTAAGCTTGTGTCTTGCATGTCGGTTACCCATTGTTGAGCTGTAATATCCTTAGTAACAATAGATAATAGGATCATTACAGTAGATGCAATAATTGCGGATTTCAATAATTTCATAATAATATGTGTGTTTTATTAAGTATGCGAAAATAATGTTTTTATTTGTCTATAAATATATATCTTTGAGTTTTTCTAAAGTATATTACAAAGCCCTTTTCAAAGTGAGATATAATTTCCATTTTTTATTTATTGTTATTATTACTATAAGTTTTAGTATTAATGCTTTATCACAGCACCGAGTTGATTATAGCACAGTTAATCCTAGTGGGATTTCGCAACCTTCAAGAATCGATAGTGATTGGTATTTTCAAATACAGAATTTAGAGGTAAAAGAGTATAATACTTTGTATAAGAAGTATTTTGCATCGCAAAAAAGAAAAGTAAATAAATTGTGTTCTATAAAAAGAGTAGAGGAGTACAAAGGAAATGGTTTGCATAAAGAGTTTGTAGATACTATTATTGTTGATTATGCATTCTCTGGTAATCCGTATAACTATAGTGCTCCTAATGATAATACAATGGCAATTTCTAATGACGGAATTGTGGTTTCTGCGGTCAATACTAATATTATTTTTTATGATACTAAGAAGGATAGTTTGTTGAAAAAAATGACCTTGAAACAATTCTCCAGATCACTTGATGGTATTAGTAATCATCAATACGATCCAAAAGCTATTTATGATTATCAGAATGATAGGTTTATTTTAGTTTATCTAGCTGGTTCTGGCACTTCAGGATCTTCTCATATTATTGTTGCGTTTTCTACTACTAATAACCCTTTGGACGATTGGAATTTATATGCTGTGGAAGGAAATCCGTTTGATGATGATTCATGGACTGATTATCCTGCAATAGCGTTGACTGACAAAGAACTGTTTATTACAGGTAACCTAATTAAAACTGGAAATGGTTCATGGCAAACTTCTTTTAAGCAAAGTCTTATTTGGCAAATGGACAAACAAAAAGGTTTTGATGGTGAAGAGTTGAATATGGCAATATTTTCTGATATTAATTATCAAGATATACCGTGTAGAAATATTCATCCTGTTAGAGGAGGTAATAAGTTTTATGGGCCAGAAATGTATTTTCTTTCTGAGCGAAATTTCGATATTGCAAATGATAGTTTCTTTGTGATGAAAATTGAAAAATACCTTGAAGATGGTGATGTGAATTTAGATATTGATGTAATTATTGCTGACGAAAAATATGGAATGCCTCCTAATGCATTACAACCAATACTTACTGATTCGTTGGCAACAAATGACTCACGTGTTTTAGGGGCTTTCTTTTACGATAATAAAATTCAATTTGTAGGAAACTCTGTTGATGTAAATACAGGTCATGCATCATTTTATCATGGTGTTTTGAACCTTGCTGAAAATAAAAGATCAATACATTTAAATGTTTTTTCGGATTCTGTATTAGAATATGGATATCCTAATATTTCTTTTTGTGGAACAACAGCAGAAAGTCAACAGTCAATAATTACATATAATTATACTTCATATAAAACTTTCCCTGGCATGGCTGCCTTTATTTTTAAAGGAAGTGACGATGCCTACAGCCTTCCAACAATACTTAAGGAAGGAGAATGTGGAATAAAAGTGTTAAATGGAACTCTGCAGCGTTGGGGAGACTACTCTGCTAGTCAGCCTATGTATAATAAACCCGGGCAAGTATGGACTTCTGCAACTTATGGAAAAAAGCGTAACTCTTTGAGAGTATATGGTACATGGATTGCTTCGCTAAATACACAGCTAGTTGATGAAGTTGATCTTGCTGATGGTGAGAATATTGAAACAAAAGTTTATCCAAATCCTGCTTCTAGCGAGCCTGTTATAATAGAATTTAAGCTTGAAGAAAGTGAAGTGATAATAGTTCAGATTGTAGATATTAATGGTAAATTTCTTGACGAAATATATCATCAAGAAGCTAAAAGAGGTAGGAATAGAATAAGTTTTCTTACAACACAGCTTTCTAATGGCTTGTATTTTGTTATAATAAAAAGTGAAGAAAAAATTATTAAAACTCATAAAATAAGCGTTGTTAATTAACGAAATACTTATATAATATTCTATTGTTTATTCTAGTGATTAAGAATATGCAGTAGTTATGTACAGATATACAGTTGTTTATATAAGGACGCTATATCTTAGTAGGTTCTCTTTTTCTTCAAAAAAATAACTTTCCATAACCTATATTTAACATTGTGGTAACATTACGCCCTTATTCTAAGAATACTTTTGTGGTATTAATAATTGAATAAAAACTAAATATAAATTATCGATGGATATTTATCTAATAATGGTTGTAGTGCTTTTTGCACTTGCTATCGCTGACTTAATAATAGGAGTTAGCAATGACGCAGTAAACTTTTTGAATTCAGCAATTGGATCAAAGGTAGCCGCATTTAAAACAATAATGATTGTTGCTGCATTGGGAATTGTAATTGGAGCAACATTTTCGAGTGGTATGATGGAAGTTGCTCGTAAAGGAATAATGAATCCTCAACATTTCTTTTTCTCAGAAATAATGCTGATTTTCTTGGCAGTAATGATAACAGATATTATTCTGTTAGATACCTTTAATACATTGGGTATGCCTACGTCAACAACAGTTTCAATTGTGTTTGAATTATTAGGAGCTTCTGTTTCAATAGCAATGTTTAAAATTCTTGCTAATGGAGGTGAGATGGCTACTTATATAAATTCCGCTACTGCACTTAAGATTATTAGTGGGATTCTGCTTTCGGTAATAGTCTCATTTGTTTTGGGAGCAGCTGCAATGTATGTTTCTCGTTTGGCATTTAGCTTTAATTACGAAAAGAGAATTAAATACTTAAGTGCAATTTGGGGTGGTATTGCTATTACAGCGATTACTTACTTTATAGTAATTAAAGGATTAAAGGGGTCTACTTTTGCTGATTATCCAATGACCTTGGGGTTAGAGTCTGGTGCAGAGCCGGTTATTCTTAAGCAATGGGTTCAAGATATGGCATTCCCAATTATTGGATTTAGTTTTATAGGATGGACAATCTTATTGCAGGTTTTATACATTATATTTAGGATAGATATTCTTAAGCTTACGGTGCTTGTTGGTACTTTTGCTTTGGCAATGGCATTTGCAGGCAACGACCTTGTAAACTTTATTGGAGTTCCATTGGCAGGATATGCCGCTTATACCGATTTTATAGCTCATCCAGGAATGGATCCAGGTAATTTATTAATGGAATCGTTAACAGGTAAAAGTGTTGCGCCAGCATCATTCTTAATAATGGCAGGGCTTATTATGGTAGTTACTTTATGGACGTCTAAAAAAGCACGTAACGTAATAAAAACATCTTTGGACTTATCGCGCCAAGATGAAGGAGACGAAAAGTTTGGTGCTTCGCCAATAGCACGGTCCATGGTTAGAGCTTCAATTTCTGGTAGTGAAACAATGTCTAAATTTGTTCCTACAATAGTTAAAGATGCTTTTAGTCGTCAGTTTGACCAAACAAAATCTCGAGAGAAATATGACGCAATGGGGGCTGATGCACCTGCATTTGATATGGTTAGGGCTTCGGTAAATCTTGTTATGGCGAGTATAATTATTTCCATGGCAACATCACAAAAATTACCTCTTTCTACTACCTATGTAACATTTATGGTGGCAATGGGTACTTCCTTGGCTGATAAAGCTTGGGGGCGTGAGTCTGCAGTATTCCGTATAACAGGAGTTTTAAGCGTTATCTTAGGTTGGTTCTTTACTGCACTTATTGCATTTACTGCGGCTTTTGTTGTAGCAGCTATTCTTCATTACCTAGGAATATTTGGTGTTGCTCTTATGGTTGCTGTAGCGATATTTATTCTTTATAAGACACAAATATTGCAAAATAAAAATTTGGCAGCAGGCGATAGTGTTGATAATAAAAGAGCAAGTATTGAAGAAGTAGGCGTAGTGATTTCTATGAACGAATCTGTAGTTGATAGCCTTGCAAAAATGAAGTCAGAAATGTCTAATGTGCTTGCTGCATTAAATAATGAAGATAGACGGAGCTTGAAAAGTGCTAATGAAAGTATTATGGTTATTAATAAAGATGCTAAGGCACTCAAGAAAGGTATGCATAGCACAATTAGTAAGTTAAGGATGGAGACGGAAGATTCAGGTTTATATTATGTTCAGGTATTGGATTACTTACGCGAAATGGCTCACTCGTTAGAGTTTATCTCTCAGCCAGCTTATGAGCATGTTCTTAATAATCATAAGAAAATGACTGATGAACAAAAGAATGATTTAAATGAACTTAACTCTAAAATGAGGTTGTTAATAGATAGAGTAACGCATGCTATTAGTAATAATAACTTTGAGGAATTGGACCATATTATTGCAGAGCAACAGCAGAGTGTTGACTTTATTAAGGATATACGCAAACGTCAGGTTAAGCGTATCAAAAAAGGTAATGCTTCAACTAAAGCGTCACTACTATATTTTACTATTGTACACGAATATCATAATATTCTATTACAAATGGTGAACTTGCTGAAATCTCAACGCGATTTTATTACAAAAAAGTAATAAATAACTACATACATAAGCCACTGAATATTTAGCATAACTGCGAGATACTCAGTGGTATTTTTATTTTACAGAAAGTGTAATAGCTATTAATATTTTAGTTATTTTTGCAGTCCGAAAATAATCGGTAGTTTGTAGTGAATATACTTATGTGTAATAAACTATGAATCAATATTTTTTATTAATAAATTTTTAAACAACGAGAATTATGTTAAATCGTTATGAAACCGTTTTCATTTTGACTCCCGTTTTATCTGAAGATCAGGTAAAGGAAGCGGTAAAGAAGTATCATGATTTAATCACTAAAGCTGGTGGTAAAATTATGAATGAAGAGAATTGGGGTTTGAGAAAGTTAGCCTATAATATTCGCAAGAAATCTACAGGATTTTATAATCTAGTAGAATTTCAAACAGAAGGAAAAGAAATCCAAGATTATGAAGTTGCATTTAAGCGTGACGAAAAAATCTTACGTTTCCTTACAGTTAAATTAGACAAGCACGCAGAGGCATATGCTACTCGTCGTATTAAGAAGAAGAAAGATGCTGCGAAAGCTAAAAACTAATCCTTTAAATTGTAATTAAACATGGCAACAAGTTCAGAAATTAGATATCTTACTCCAATAGCAGTAGATACAAAGAAGAAAAAATACTGTCGTTTCAAAAAACTAGGTATTAAATTCATTGATTATAAGGATGCAGATTTCCTTATGCGTTTTGTTAATGAGCAAGGAAAAATTCTTCCTCGTCGTTTAACAGGAACATCATTAAAATATCAAAAGAAAGTGGCTCAAGCTGTTAAAAGAGCTCGTCACATTGCATTAATGCCTTACGTAGGTGATCTTTTAAAATAGAAAAATTATGAAAGTTATATTAAAACAAGATATCGCCAAATTAGGATTTATTAACGACACCATTAATGTAAAAGATGGATATGCTCGTAATTACCTAATTCCACGAGGAATTGCTATTCAAGCTACTGAGCAGAATGTTAAGATTCTTGCTGAAGTATTGAAGCAAAAGGCGCATAAAGAAGAGAAAATTCGCACAGATGCTCAAGAATTAGCAACTGCAATTGAAGCTGTTAAGCTTACTATTGGTGCTAAAGTTGGTACTAGCGGAAAAATATTTGGTTCTGTAAATGCAATGCAAGTAGCAGATGCACTTAAGGAGCAAGGTAATATAGAAATCGACAGAAAGAAAATAGTTGTTGATAGCGATAAAATCAAAGAAGTAGGTGAGTATACTGCTATGGTGAATCTACACCGTGAAGTGAAAGCTACACTTAATATTGAAGTAGTCGCTGAATAATAATTTTATTCTTCAAAATATTAAAATCTCACTATTTAAGTATAGTGAGATTTTTTTTGTAGTTTTGGTAAGTATTATTCAATTACTTGCATTGCTATAATATATAATCAATTAAATAGAACATTATGCTCAGTAAAAGTCAGATAAAAAGTATAAAGGCTCTTCATAAAAGTAAATTTCGTAATAAAGAAGAGAAATTTATTGCTGAGGGAGCTAAGGTTGTTGATGAGTTTATGAATAGTAATTATACTATTATTGCTATTTATGGAGTTGATGAATGGGCTGATAATCATATTAATAGATCATTAAATATTATTAAAGTGTCTGCAAAAGAATTACAAACAATCAGTCTACTGAAAACACCGAATCAGGTATTAGCAGTGGTTGCTTATCCAGAAGCTGTGAGCTTGAATTATGAAAATAATGACTTATGTTTGGCATTGGATACTATTCAGGACCCAGGAAATTTTGGAACTATTATTAGAATTGCTGATTGGTTTGGTATTAAGAAAATCATTTGCTCTAAGGAAACTGCTGATGCCTATAATCCTAAAGTAGTGCAAGCAACAATGGGCGCAATTACTCGTGTGAATATTGAATATACTGATTTAGCACAATGGCTTACTAATTTGCCAGTAGATGTTAACGTGTATGGTACATTATTAGATGGAGATAATATGTATGAAACTAATTTAGCGAAGAGCGGAATTATTGTTGTTGGTAATGAGGGAAATGGTATTTCTGCGGAGGTTCAAAAAGCTATTACTCATAAAATAAAAATACCATCATACGCCGAATCAATGATGGAATCACTTAATGTAGCAGTGGCTACCTCTATTGTATGCGCTGAGTTTAGAAGGCCTTAGTTAATATATTATGCAAAAGATTCTTTCTATAGTTTTTATTATTTTATCAGTTCAATTTACTGCTACTGCTCAATATTCTATAGGAATTTCTTTGTCAGGTATTGGCTATCATCCAAAAAAAGAAAAATATGATAATGTAAATATGTATAAGTGGTCTATAGATAAGAAAGGACAGTTTGTAGCATTTTCTTCTATTACTTTTTTCTTTTCTTATAGATTTAACGATTATGTTGGTGCTAAGTTAATGCAGTCCCTTGTGCTAAGTGACTGTGCAGGGCATTTTGCTGGAATTACTCATTTTGGAATTGATTTGCATGATGATATTATTGGAATAAAAAACCCTAATCATCAATTGAGTGCTACCTTTGGCCCTTTCTGGTATTATCGTAAAAATTGGAATGAGAATCCTAATTATAAGCAAGATTTAGATTACTTAAAATCTACACAAAACAATAAATGGGAAACTAGGTTTGTTTGGCATGGAGGGCAAATTGAGTATTCATACCTAATTCCAGAGAGTAATACTGCTATTACTGTTAATTTCTTGCCTGCAATTCCTTATTTATACACTCTCGGATTAGGAGCAAAGTATTTGCCATAAAGACTATGTTTAGTTGTCGCTAATAGTATAAAGTGTAGAAAACGTATTGATAATCAATCAATAATAATGAAAATAGTAATTTTGTAAAAGAATAATTAATTATATTCAAGAATACTAACTTAGAGCCATTATTTCAATAAATCCACTAATGCTTTAGTAGTGTTTTTTCTAGAATATTTTTCAGAAAAAGTATTGCTTTTCTTTGAATATAAATCTTGAAGACTACTATCCTTAATATTACTGAGATTTTCATATGAATAGTATAATCCAGAATTTGTTTCAGCAATAATACTTTCCACATCTCCATTTATAGGTCCTATGGCTAAAATTGGCGTTTTAGACCCTAGGTATTCAAACAATTTACCAGTAAGTATTCCCTCGTTTTGCGGCACTTTTGGTATTAGTAATAGAAGAATTCCAGCATTTATCATCTCCTGAGTAATCTTACTATGAGGAATAGCCTTTTGAAATATAAAGTTGTCTATAACATTATTACTTTCAACCATCTCTTTAAACTCGCGAGGGATGCTACCAATAAAATGAAATTTATAAATTGGAAATCTTTTTGATAGCTCAATTATTTCCATTAGTGGATAGTCAGTTGTAATGGTTCCAGTATAAACTATATTAGTATTTTTCTTTACTGCTTTAAATTTATCCTTAGCAAAATCAAGCTCATCATAGCCATTAGTAATCACTCTTATATTTGCTTTACTATATCTATTTTGTAGTGTTTTCTGAATACTTGGACTTACAGTAATAGTAATGTCTGATTTTTCAATAACTGCTTTCTCGTAATTATGATCAATCTTGCGGGCTAGTGAACTTGGATAAAACTTATCATAAAAATAGATATCGGTCCAAGGATCACGTAGATCTGCAATCCATTTAATACTGGGAAATTTCTTTTTTATACTTAAGCCAATTAGCTGAGTAGAGTGAGGTGGACTAGTTGTGATTACAGTTTCTATATTATGCTCACTAATAAGCTCAATAGCTTTTTTTAGTGCATATTTATTCCATCCTTTTCGTGGGTCAGGAATAAAGAAATTACCTCTAACAAAGCGAGCGGCTTTTTGTATAATATTTGGCTCTTGCTCATTACTAAATCCTCCGTATGGAATCTCTTTGTTCTTTTTTAGTGATGTATAAAGGCTATAAAGTTCAAAAGTTTTTGTTCTGAAAGTAATATTATTGCTTGCCTCCTCAATAAGAGATTCGTCTTTTTGAGGATACGAAGCGAGCTTGTCGTCTACAGTAAGTACAATAGGCTCATAATTATGAGTACTAAGGTATTTAGCAAACTTCAACCATCGCTGAACTCCCGCTCCACCTGATGGTGGCCAATAATATGTTATAATAAGAACCTTTTTCAAAATTAGCTTTCTTTTGTTAAACTAGTTTTTGCCTCCAAAGCTATAACTCCCATAACTAATACAATTAATATTAATGAGGATATGAAAGTTATTTTCTTACCAATAAAATAAGATTCTGGCTCAAACTTCCATTCTATTTTATGATCTCCTGCAGGAATAACCATTGCTCGAAGTAAATAATCAGCTCTTATATATTCAGTTTTCACACCATCAATATATACATTCCAACCTGCGTCATAATATATTTCTGAGAAAATAGCTAGTTGAGGCGATTCTGCATGAGAAACATAAGTTAACAGATTTGGTAAGTATTGTGTTAAATTGATTCTTGCAGATGGTTGATAATTAAATCTGTTTTTATCAAAATATGATTCAAACTTCTTGTCAATAATTGCTGTTCGCTGAGGCTTAAAATTAGAAATAATCCTAACTTTAAATTGAGTTTTGGCTAAGGCTTTTCCTCCTTGTATATTTGAAACGTCTATAAAATTAATTGAAGTATCCATTGAGTTATTTCCAATAATATATTCTATACCATCAGATAAGCCTAATTTACTAATATCAAAATCTATTTTCTGACCTGTAACAGAAGTGATAATAATAGGTGTAGTATTCAGTATAGTATCAATCTTAGACATTGGCCTTCCATAAATTTCTACACCTGATTTATCGTCAATAATAGAAATTTCAATGGCTGTACCTAGGTGAATAATTTCTTGATCGGGATTAGAAACAAATTGCTTATTCATAACAAACCAAACATTGCCCAAAGCATCAGGATTTCGTTGTGCCATTGGTGCTCCACCTTGGCCTGATACAATAAAATATTTGGTATTCAACATATTCAATACCTGCATATTACCTCGTGAAAGATGGTGCTCTATAACATCTTGATATCTACGTAATTTAGCGCCATGATATCCTCCAATAGATTTGTGATAATACGAAGTAGAAGCGTCGTTGAAAGTGCTTACAGTTGTATTAAAAACTCTAAAGTTAGGATCCTTATCTTGCATTATTTGCATATTTGCTTGTGTAGCTTTATAAGGAGTTTTTATATTCGACTTTCTTTCGTAATTATCATCATTTATATATCTTCTATCTACGCTAATAATATCTGTAAGCATCAATATGGTTAATCCAATAAGTAGTACATTCTTATTAATTTTCTTTAAGGAATATACAAATATAAAACCAGCTCCAAATACTATAAAAATAAAGCTACGTATAGCGTCAGAGGTAAAGATATCCATTCGTACTGTAACCAAATCATCAAATAATTGTTGATAGAGAGATGCTTGCTGTGGGTACTTATTTTGTAAATCAATTAATTGTGCAATATCTCTATCGCTTAAGAAAGTGAATATACCTGGCATTAGGTAAAATAATAAACTAAGGCCTGCAGTTAAACCCAATGAAATATAGAAATATTTCATATTCTCTTTAATTATATCGGGCTTCTTAATGATATTATTTAATGCAATAAATGCTAATATCACCATAGTGAGTTCAGCAATAACAAGAATTGTAGAAACTGTACGGAATTTATTATAGCCTGGCATATAATCGAAAAAGAGGTCGGTAAACCACATCATATTATGGCCCCAAGCCAAGAAAATACTTAAAATGGTTACAGCAAATATTGCCCACTTCATTCTACCTTTTACTATAAATAATCCAAAGATAAATAGGAAAACTACTATTGCTCCAACATATACAGGTCCGGAGGTCATAGGCTGACTTCCCCAATATGAACCCATAGATGCAATATTTTGTTTGAAACGCGGGTCTGATACTTTTTCTAGTGATTTTTCGGCATACATACCAATGGGAATACTTCCGCCACCTTTTGCGTTAGGAATCATAAGTGTAAGAGTCTCCTCTTTGCCATAGCTCCATTGTGTAGCATAATCGCGATCCAATCCGCTAGATTTTATTTTATGGTCGAAACTAAGTTCAGATGCTCCACGAATAGTATAAGGGGAGTATTCCATGGTTGTCCAATAATTTCCTGAGTTTACTGCAATTGCAAGTATTAATCCCAAAAACAATACGCCAATGGATTTGCCAAAGTGCCCAAATTCTTTTTCTTTTATTGCACCATATAGCTCAGCAATACCATATACGAGCACTATAAAGCCAAGGTAATAGGTTATTTGAGCATGATTTGAGTATAGTTCTAAAGCCATAAAAAGGCTAAAGAGAACTCCTCCAACTAAATATTTGCGATGCTTGAAAGTGTATATTACAAATGCCAAAGTTGGAGCCATATAGCCAATGGCATGTGCTTTTGTATTATGACCAGCTCCCAGAATAATAAAATAATAGGAGGAAAATCCATAAACTATAGAGGCTAATATGCTGAGCCAAGGATCAACTCCTAATACTAGCATTAGAATAAAAAAGCCAAGCATATATAAGAATACATAATCTGCAGGGCGATTGATTTTCAATCTGAATAAATAGCTATCAATATATCTTAATAAATTCTCACTATGAGCAACAGATATTTGATATGCTGGCATTCCGCCAAACATAGAGTTAGTCCAAAGGGCTTCCTCTCCGTATGCTTTTCGGTAATCATTAATTTCTTTTGACATGCCAACATACGTATTCCTATCGTGTTGCTTAAGTACTTTGCCTTGCCATAGAGGGCCAAAGTAAACTATGCTTATGGATAAGAATATTATAATTGCTGCAATATGTGGCAGGTAATTTTTAAAATTAAACTTATTGCTCATAGTTTTCTTTATTTATCTTCTTTAAATTCTTCAAATTCAATATAATCACCAAGGTCTTCTTTCTTTGTGGTATTAGATTTCTGCTTTTCCGAAGCAGAAACTCTTACCTCTCCTTCATTGTTTTTTGCTTGTTCTGGATCTACAAATCCTTGCTGTTCGTTAAATCTTTCTTGGGCTTTCTTTATCCATCGTTGTGCAAAAAAAGGTAATACAAACTTAACTATTAGCTTAAAGCCATAATAGAAAAGCATTAATATCAGTAATGTTCTTAAAAATGTCATATTTATTTAATTTGTGTTTAGCATAACACATTATTATTGCTAAGGCTATTATTATAGCCGATATTTAATTTGCGAAGATAAAAAAAATACCCTCATATTTTTCCTCAAAAAAATCTTACTAATATGTCAAAATACACAATTTATTTTACTAATTTTGTCCGTTGCTTAATAATTATATAAAAGATTAATTATCAGCAATATGTGTAATTACTGCATGATTTAGCATATATATTGTTATCTTTTCATTAATTAATTATTTAATTATTGCTATAATTAATAACGATATTTTAAAGTTATAGTGCTTAATATTGAATTAAATAACTTTTATTAATTCATATTGGAGAATGCGAAGTAGAAGAAATGAAAAATTGAATTACAAGAAATAGAATATGAGTAATATAGATACATTTTTAAATAAGTTTGTTGACTTTCAAGTAAAAAAAAGAGGACAAGAACTCTATTCAAACGCTAAAGTGCTTTCAATAGACTATTCTAGTGCTGATGATACATGGATGTGTATTGTAGAGGGTAGCCGCAAGTATATTACTAAAGTGAAAGGTCTTTCTACAAATAGAATATCCACATCTTGTACCTGTGATTATAATTGGGGACCTGTATGTAAGCATGCTGTAGCTACTCTTTTTGCAATAGATAACTATAATGAAAATGATAATAATGAAAAAGCAATAAAACGTAAAGCTTCATTTAAACAAAGAATAGAAGGAAAATATCCTATTACTAAGTATAAGAGTATTACGCGTGAGTTTGTTTTTAATAATAGCCTAAGCGAATTTCATTCTATTCTATATGTTGTTAATAATAATATGATTCGTTCTGCTTTTATTAATGATAATACTATTACAGTACAGCTGTCTATTAATAATAAAACCATTAGAATAAGAAAAATTAGTGGAAGCATATATATTCAGTCTGATGAACTAATGGTGCGCAAAGGGCTAAAACAAGGAGAAGCTATTGTTTTAATGCTTATTGCTCAAAGTAAATTTTCTGATATTTTGGATACTGCTTTTACAAATATTGATAAGTTTAAAAAGGCGAGTTTAAAGGATTATGGATTAACATCAAAAGTCTCCTTTGACGACTATTTCAAGCTTTCTATTAATCTTGAGCAGGGTTTGCAGGCACTGCCTACAGGTAAACTTAGTACAGTTGTTATTCCTAATAATAAAGAAACTCGCGGGCAAAACAAGCTCGATAATTTGTTAAGCGAAATTAATCAAAATCGTAATTTACCTCTTTCAAGTTTGATTCGAAATAGCGAATTTTTACTTGGTTTTGTTATTCAACAGATGGGCTTTGATGAGAATTCGTTCTTAAGTATTGACCCTATACAGGGAAAAGCAAATAAAGGAAAAACTAAACTTGCTTCAAGATATACTATCGTTAATGATGCTGCAGCTTCTAATCTTGCTATTTCTGAAAATCAAAAAGATATTTTAGGCTTAATAGATAAAACAGATAGTATTGAAACTAATATCGAACTTTGGGAAAATATAAATAGAGTATTGAGAGGGTTGCATGATGAGAAATTTGTTTATTATAAATCTGATACTTATGCTAAATTATCTAAAAGTAGTCTATTACAAATAAACGTATCAGATAAGTTTGCAAGTATAGAAGTTGATATCTCAACAGATGAAATGTTTCTTATTGCCTCGATGAAAGTTAACATTGATAATAAAATGTATAATTTAGGTGATATAGACCTTGATGTTTCTAATGCAAATATGGTAGTACTTCGTAATGATGAACTTGTTCTTTATCCCGTTAGAAATTATGAAGATGGAGTTGTTTTTCAGCAAGGCAACCATGAGATTAGAATGAGTAAAAAATATAAAGCTAATTTTTTCGATCAAGTAATATCTCCTCTTTCCAAAAAATTCAATATCAATTTTGAGCCAGGCACCTATAATGTAGATGTGCTGAGCTTGGATTTTACCAAAAGACAAATTTATCTTTCGGAAGAAGATAAACACCTTATGGTTAGACCTATGGTTGTATATGATGGTGCTGTGACGGTAGATATTTTCTCTAAAGGGAATATTATTCGTAATACTGAAGAGGCTGTGAAAGAGTATAAAAGAAATTTTGATCTTGAGGAGGATTTCTTGGATATGGTTTCTAACTTACACCCACATTTTGCAGGCCAGCGTACCAATGATTCTTTTTATCTTCATTACGATGATTTTATGAAAGAAATGTGGTTTTATAATTTCTTTGAGGAGATGAAGATGAAAGGAGTGGAGGTTTTTGGTCTTAAAGATTTAAAGAATTTCAAATACTCTCCTTTTCATGCAAATATTTCAACAGGAATAAGTACTGGTATAGATTGGTTTGAGGTGGATGTTAAACTTAGTTTTGGAGACAATATAGTTAGCATTAAGGACCTTAAGAAAGCGATTATTAATAAGCAGAAGTTTATTAAATTAAATGATGGCAGTGTAGGTATTCTACCTTCGGAATGGTTTGCAAAACTTAATAATTATTTTCGTCAGGGGGAGATTAAAGAAGGAAAGCTTGAAATATCTAAGCTTAAATTTTCTGTTATTGATGAGTTATTTGATAATATTGATGATGATAAAATTATTGAAGAGATTGCAGAAAAACGTCGCAGAATAGCACAATTCTCAGAGATTAAAAAGGTGAAAGTTCCTAAAACAATAACAGCTAATATGCGTGATTATCAGAAAGAAGGACTTAACTGGTTGAACTTTCTTGATGAGATGGACTGGGGAGGGATACTTGCTGATGATATGGGCTTAGGTAAAACTTTGCAGATCTTGGCTTTTATGCAAAGGATACAGAAGAAGAATACACCGCCTAGTTTGATTGTAATCCCCACCACTTTATTGTTTAATTGGGAGAATGAGATTGCTAAATTTGCACCAAAATTGAAGGCTCATTATCATTATGGGCCACAAAGGGCTCGTAATAATAATGCTTTTGTTGGCAACGATTTAGTATTTACAACCTATGGTATTTTGCTTCGCGATATTGAATTTATGAAAGAGTTTAGATTTAATTATATCGTTTTGGATGAGTCGCAATATATCAAGAACCCTCACTCACGTCGTTTTAAATCTGCAATGCTTATTAATGCAAGGAATAGAATTGCTTTAACTGGAACTCCAATTGAGAATTCTACTTTTGATTTATTTGCTCAAATGAATTTTGTAAATCCTGGATTTTTTGGTGGGTTAAAGACTTTTCAGGATGGATATTCCATACCTATAGATAAAGATGGTGATTCTGCTAGAGCATCAGAATTGCAACGTTTGATTAATCCTTTTGTGCTGCGTCGTACTAAGGAAAAAGTAGCTACCGAACTTCCTGCAAAAACTGAAGGAGTTATTTATTGCCAAATGGATACTGCTCAACGTCAGGTTTATGATGCTTATCGCAATAGATATAAGAATGAATTGATGGGCAATATTGAAGAGGATGGGCTTAATAAATCTAAAATAATGGTTTTAAAAGCACTTACTCGTTTGCGTCAAATTTGTGATGCTCCTTCACTAATCAATAATGAAGAGGTAACTACTGCTGAGAGTGTGAAAGTTAAAGAAATACTTAAGCATATTACTAGCAAAACAGCAAATCATAAGGTTTTAGTGTTTTCTCAGTTTGTTGGTATGCTTTCATTAATTCGTAATGAGCTTAATAGAATGGGTATTGATTTTGAATACCTTGATGGAAAAAGCACAAGGAAGCAACGTGAGGAATCTGTTAATAATTTTCAGGAAAATAAAGAGTTAAGGGTGTTTCTGATAAGTATGAAAGCTGGGGGCACAGGTCTTAATCTTACTGCTGCTGATTATGTTTATATTATGGATCCATGGTGGAATCCTGCAGTGGAAAATCAGGCAATAGATCGTTGCTATAGAATAGGGCAGGATAAGAAAGTGTTTGCTTATCGTATGATTTGTGAGAATACTGTGGAAGAGAAAATAATGGAACTACAAGCCAAGAAAAGAAAAATAGCTACTGATATTATTCAAACTGATGAAAGTATTATGAAAAATATTGATATGGATGATATTAAGAGTTTATTTGGATAGTTTGTCTTTACTTAAGAAAACTTCATCAACTCTAAAATATAAACCTTAATCGTTGATGCCTTTTGCAATATCAATATTTCTAATAGACATGTAAGTTTCATGAACAAAATAATAATTCTACAGCCTATCTAATTTTTTAGCGAGGTAGATAAATTAGATAATTATTTTTATCATGATAGTTTTATATATTTTGATTTAGAAAAAAAGTGTTGATTTTTTAAAAAAAGAAACACCCCAATTATCAAAATAAAAGGGGTGTTTATTATTATAAGATTTATTCTGGAATTTATATTTCAGAATTTCGCAATCTTTTTCTATCATTTTCCTTAAGAAGTATTTTTCTTAGTCGAAGATTATTAGGTGTAACTTCAAGGTATTCGTTATTTCTAATATACTCCATAGCTTCCTCAAGAGAGAATTTAATGGCAGGAGTTATTCTAACTTTATCATCATTACCCGAAGAACGCATATTACTAAGTTTCTTAGTTTTTACAAGATTAATAACTAAGTCGCCTTGACGTATATGCTCGCCAATAACCATTCCTTCGTAAATATCTTCACCAGGATGAACAAAGAACTTGCCTCTATCCTGCAATTTATCTATTGAGAAAGGAATAGCAACCCCAGTTTCTAAGGCTATAAGAGCACCATTTCTGCGTAGTCCAATTTCACCTTTCCATGGTTCGTAACCTTTAAGACGGTGAGCAATAATTGCTTCCCCTTCAGTAGCTGTTAGCATTTGATTTCTTAAACCAATAATTCCTCTTGATGGGATATGAAATTCTAAATAACTTCGGTCTCCTTTTACTTCAATATTTGCAATATCACCTTTTCTAGCTGTTACTAATTCAATAACTTTTCCAGAAAAAGCCTCAGGAACTTGCACTGTTAAAGCTTCAATAGGTTCACTCTTTACGCCATTAATATCTTTAATAATTACCTGTGGTTGTCCAAGTTGAAGCTCATAACCTTCTCTACGCATAGTTTCTATAAGAATAGATAAGTGTAGAATACCACGACCATAAACAATAAACGATTCGGCAGCATCAGTATCTTCAACTTTAAGAGCTAGGTTTTTCTCTGTTTCGGCATATAATCTATCTCTTATCTGACGAGAGGTAACCATTTTTCCATCTTGACCAAAGAAAGGAGAGTTGTTAATAGTGAAAAGCATACTCATTGTAGGCTCATCTACAGTAATAGGAGATAATCCTTCTGGATTTTCAAAATCAGCAACGGTATCTCCAATATCAAATTGTTCTAATCCAAATATGGCACATATTTCACCACATTGTATTACTTCTTTAGTCTTTCGTTTTCCCAGTCCTTCAAAAGTATAGGCTTCTTTTATTACAGATTTAAAAATTTCGCCTTTTTTATTTACTAAAGAGATCTTTTGCCCTGATTTTAAGTTACCACGAGTAATTTTACCAATGGCAATTCTACCAGTATAACTGCTATAATCAAGACTAGTAATACGCATCTGAAGGGTGCCTTCTTGCACTATAGGAGCAGGGATATGCTCTATAATTTGATCTAGCAAATATGTAACATCTGTAGTTGGCTCATTCCAATCAGCACTCATCCAACCATTTTTTGCAGAACCATATACTGTTTGAAAATCAAGTTGATCTTCTGTAGCCTCAAGGTTAAACATTAAATCAAAAACAGCCTCTTGAGCTTCGTCAGGAGTACAGTTAGGTTTATCAACTTTATTTACAACAACCATTGGCTTAAGACCAAGGCTAATTGCTTTTTCTAATACAAATCGAGTTTGAGGCATAGGACCTTCAAAAGCATCTACAATCAATAAAACTCCATCAGCCATATTAAGAACTCGTTCTACTTCACCACCAAAATCGGAGTGACCAGGAGTGTCAATAATGTTAATCTTTACATCTTTATAGTGTACAGATACGTTCTTAGATAAAATTGTAATTCCTCTTTCACGTTCCAAATCATTGCTGTCGAGTATTAAGTCTCCTACTTCTTGATTGTCGCGAAACATATTTACTTGGTGCAATAGCTTGTCAACCAACGTTGTTTTGCCGTGGTCAACGTGTGCAATTATTGCAATATTTCTGATATTTTCCATAGTCTTGAATTTAAGGCCGCGAAGGTAGTTGTTTTATTGCTTAATAAGATAATATGATTGTTATGTATTGTTAACAGATTTATAGCTACTTAGCTCTTATTATTATTTGTATTATTTGTATTTAGAGTATGATTTTGGCATATTTGATGTCTAGTTCTATGCAAACCAATTTATTGTATTAATTCTACAGGATTTAGTACGGGTTTTAAAAATAGTGTAGTTAATATATTTGAATCCTAATTTTATTAGTAAACAGTAAGTGGTATTTAGTAATCTGTAATTAGCCCAAACATAAAAAATAGTAGATTAGTTATTCATATTTTTTTGTCATGTTCTGAGGTAATTAGCAGTCAATATTCCTAATGGCTAAAGGGACTAATTTCATTTTTTAATATCATTAATAAATTGAGTATTATTAAATCTACAGCTTATCCTGAATATCTAGAACAAAGCTAGTAGTATCCTTGTTTTTAATAAATGTGTATTATAAGCTGTATTAATGGTTATTGTAAGCACATAAAAAAAGCAGCATTTATCCAAAGATTAATGCTGCTTTTCCAAGAAATGGTTCTAATATTATTTTAATCTAAAGATAAGTCCACCACTAAAATCACCTTGTATAGCGACTGTGCCAGTATTCATACTTAAACCACCACCAGATCCACCAGCATAAAAGCCGATTCCTGCAAAATACATAGGCATTAATAATCTACCCTGTAAACGGATGCCAATTTTCTCACTAATATATATTTTAAATCCACCACCCAAGCTACCTGCAAAGCGCCATACGTTAGAAGTGTTTTTATATTGATAATCAAAGATTGAAGCTCCAATACTTAATCCAATAAATGGAGTTATGGGAGTTCCTGTTTCAAATTGCTGGTAACTACCTATTAAAGCATAATGGGTGTTTAATGGTGCTTCGGTACGAGTAAAGCCTATGCCTGAATTTTGGTATGGGATAAATGTTCCAGTACCACTAGAGAATGAATAAGAAACTTCAATATTGTTTCCTTTTATTGTAGGTATACTAGCTGTAATATTATAAACAGCCTCATCAGACATTTCAAATCTTCCTTCCCAGAAATCTACATTGCCTCCTAAAAAGTAACCGCCCATTGCTGTAAATTCAATCTGTGCTTTTGCTGTAAATATAAATGCAATAAAGCTTAAAAATAATATTGTTTTTTTCATGTTTGTATATTTAATTTTAATAATTAGGCAAATGTAGTTAATTTAAGTATTTATATACTAATTAATTTGGCATAATCATTAATATGTCTCTAACATAGGGTTTCAATCCTGCAAAGAAGAACTCAAATCCCATTACCATTGTTATTAATCCCATTATCTTGAGCATAACTTTATTTCCTACTTCTCCAAAATATTTCATAAGTTTACTGCTACTTACTAATGCAAAAAATACTACAAGAATTGCTGCTAAAAGAGCAAGTGGAAAAACTAATTTACTTTCAAAATTTTGGGCATCGTCCATAAGTACAATTGCATTGGTAATGGCGCCTGGGCCAGCAAGCATTGGTATTCCTAGTGGTGTAATTGCTACGTCTGTGGCTTCTGCTTCGGTAATATCCTCGTCTTCCTCGGGATTGTACTTTATTTTACTAAGGCGAGCATTCAGCATCTCATAGCCCATTATTAAAAATATAACTCCTCCTGCCATTCTAAATCCTGCTGCCGATATATTAAAGAAACCAAAAAGCATTTGGCCTGCAAAAGCAAATATTAATAGTATAAAATATGCCGTAATAGAGGCTTTAATTGCCGTTTTTACTTTTAATTTTGGCGATAAATCATTTGTTAATGCCACAAAAAGAGGTGCAATGCCCACGGGGTTAATTATTGCCAAAAAGCTTGTGAATACAAATAATGCAAAGGTGTATAATTCGTGCATAATAATATGGTATTATTGTATTTATAAATTGTAATCTACTACGGCTGATTCAAAATTATTCTTCTTTATATAGTCTATAACTAGTAGGTGCTCTGTATGAAAACGATACGTATTCAGGTCATCTTCGTTGTTGAAAGTTGTAATAAGAGAAATATGATAAGCCGTATTGCTTGTGCTAATGTTTACACCAACTTCCATAGTTTGAATTTCCTCAATTTTACTCTTCAATGCTCTAAGTCTTCTTGCTAACTCCAAAGAAATATCACTTATTGTGTTTGGATTTTCTCCTGCCTTTTTTAGGAATACAATATGTCTTATCATTGTTGTAATTATTTACTAATTAATAGGACAAAAGTAGTAATTTTGTTTTTGCAAGTTGAATATATATTTAAAATTTATAAATTATGAAGATAATAGCACTTCTTGGATTATTTGTATTTGTTTTTACTGAAATATTAGTTGCCCAAGTAAGGCCAGGTTTTAATCCTATAGAATATAAAGAAATGTTGGAAATTAATAGTCAACATTTTGACACTTTATTGGGTGAGCATACATTGCCAAAGCCTACTGCAAGTCTAATTTTTAGAAGCAAAGAGCTTGGTTTAGATAATAGATGGGATTACTGGAAAACAAGCGATAATATTGGTGTGATTAGTATAAGAGGAACAACTCCAACGAAAGTAAGTTGGATAGAAAATTTTTATGCTTCAATGATTCCTGCTATTGGAGAAATTGTTACTTCAGATTCTGTAGTATTTAAGTATAAATTGGCAAAAGATAATAGAGCGTCTGTTCATGCAGGCTGGTTACTTGGCTTATCCTTTATAGCCGACGATATTAATGCACTTATGCATAGTGAATATGATAAAGGTGTTAGAAGTTTTATTTTTATTGGACATAGTCAGGGTGGTGCACTATCATTATTGTTAAGGTCGTATATCGAGTATGTTGATGATGCATTAGGTAATAAAATACAAATAAAAACTTATGCAAGCGCTCCTCCAAAACCTGGTAATTTATACTATGCTTACGATTTTGAGGAGATAAATCAAGGAGGCTGGGCATTCCGTATTGTTAATTATGATGATTGGGTTCCAGAACTACCTTTTGCAGTTCAACAGGTGTCGGATTTGAATCCAACAAATCCAATTTCTAACATTAATGAATTAATAAAAAATGAGCCTTGGTATGCTCGTTATTATATAAAGAGAACTATTAAGAAGATTGAGAATAAGGGTGGTGATTTACAAGAGACTTATACCGAATTATTAGGAGATAAGGCTTTTGAGGGAGTGATAAAAGAGCTACCTAATGCCAAAAAGCCAATTTTTGATGAAGGTTTTAATTATAGCACTTGTGGCAATGCTATTGTACTAAGACCTACTGATAGTTATGTAAAGAACTATGTAGAGAAATCTGATTATGGCATATTTGTTCATCATCATTTTTATGCGTATTGGATGCTTATTAATGCGCATTTCCCAGAAATAGATTAGGAGCTTTGCCACTTTGACAGTTTAGTTTTATTGGCTTTATATTTGTAAAAGTAGAATGAATACAAATTTTAAAAATATTTGAGACGAACATAAAAAAATTTTCTTAATTTGGCCCACAGGGGAATGATTGAAAATTTTTATGTAGCTCATATGGCCATTTAAAAAAATATAATTATGAAATACGATACTATAATAATAGGCGGAGGCCCAGCAGGATTAACTGCAGGAATTTATCTTTCGAGAGCAAAGATGAAAGTTTTAATACTTGATACAGGAATTGCAGGTGGTCAGATGGTATTGACTCATGAGATTGCGAATTATCCGGGTTACGAAAGTATTAGCGGTTTTATGCTAGCTACAAATATGCAAAACCAAGCAAAAAAGCATGGTTGTGAGATCAAAACAAATGTTCGTATCGAAAGTTATGAACTAGAAGGAGATTCAAAGAAAGTTGTGCTAACAAATGGCGATACTTTTGAGGCCAGATCTGTAATATTATCTACAGGTGGTCGTAGTCGTGAGATAGGGGCAAAGGGTGAAAATGATTTTGCTGGCCGTGGAATTTCATATTGTGCAACTTGTGATGGTGATTTCTTTCAGGATAGAGAGATTATAGTTGTAGGTGGTGGTAATTCAGCTCTTGAGGAGGCTGTTTCTTTAACTACTTATGCAAGTAAGGTTACTATTGTGCATATGCTTGACGATTGGCAAGCTTTTGAATCTGCAATAAAGGAGATGGAAGAGAACCCTAAGATTGATTATATAATGAATACTAAAATTACTGAGTTTGTTGGTGAGCAGGGGCTTAATCATGTGGTATTAGAAAATATAAAAACAGGAGATAAGGAGAATATGAAGATAGAAGGCGTATTTATTTTCATTGGTTATGTGCCAAATACTGAAGTTTTCGAAGGTATTGTAGATTTGAATAAATGGGGAGAGATTGTTACTAACGAAAAATTTGAAACTAGCTTAAAAGGAGTTTATGCGGCAGGTGATAATATTCATAAATCATTCCGACAAGTTACAACTGCAGTTGGTGATGGTACTAATGCTGCATTATATACTTTGGAGTATTTGAATTCCTAGTATATAAATACACGTAGATACAGAAAAGCCTGTCTTACTTCGGTACGATTTTTCTTAGGAAAAATCACTCAGTATGATGGGCTTTTTCTTAATTCCAAATTCCTAATTGATCATAGATGGAATATTTCTATGATGTTTCACCGTTAACGTTTTTCCTGCAATCTCGAGGGTAAGTTGTGGAGTGGATTTCTTTTTGGACTTATAATCAGTTTTTGGTTTCTTAAAATATATTTTAAAAGCTTTCCCCTTATGAGTACCAAGTAGGTAGAATGGGTTTTCATAGAGTTTGCTCATTATACCTTTTCCGTAAATGTAGTTTTTAATTGTTAATAGCTCTTTCATTTTAGAATTACTTGATTTGCAAAATTATCAAAAAAAAAGACTGTATCGCTAAGCAATACAGTCTTTTTAATATCTTAAAAAGAAGTGGACTATCGTCTAGCTTCTTTGATACGAGCTTTTTTACCTTTAAGACCACGTAGATAGAAAATTCTAGCTCTACGAACAACTCCATGTTTCATAACTTCTACAGTTTCAATCATAGGAGATGCAAAAGGGAATATACGTTCAACACCAATACCACCACTAATCTTACGAACAGTAAATGTTTCAGTATTTTTAGAACCTTTGCGTTGGATTACAACACCTTGGAAACTCTGTAAACGCTCTTTATCGCCTTCTTTAATCTTATATGTTACTTTAATAGTATCTCCCGCTTTGAAAGCTGGAAACTCTTTACGATCAACAAATTCGTTCTCGACGAAATTAATTATATCTGCTTTACCCATCATTATCTAATTTTTAATATTTCTTACCCTTAAAAAGGAGTGCAAATATACATTCTTTTTTTCTTTTAATTAAATGAAAACTAATATTTTTTTTTTACTAGTTTAAATCTTAGTTATCAATTAATTAAGTTATATATATTGTTCTAACTTGATTAAAAAACAATAGGCTCACTTAATAAAGCGAGCCTATTATTGCTTAATTATTATGCAAACTACTCTGCGTGCGCTTCTGAATTGCTTTCAGATGGCTTACGTAGTTTTAAAAACATTTCACTTTCAAGTTTAATATGAGTTCCTGCAGGGACATCAATAATATGGTCAGGAACCTCAATTACATGTTGAATTTCTTCAACATGCTGATCAGCACCTAATACCATTTCTTGTAAATAGTATGTTCCAATACCAGCGAAATAACCCACCATTGCAAGTAAACTAATCTTTTTCATATACCATACAAAGTCAATCTTTTCCATACCCATTGCAGCTACACCAGCAGCAGAACCAATGATTAAAATACTTCCACCTGTACCAGCTGTATATGCTAATAATTCCCAGAAAACACCATCAACTCCAAAAGTACCAGCATGAGCAATTTCATACATTCCCATTGAACCAGCAACTAAAGGTACATTATCTACTATTGATGATAACAATCCAATTGCAGTATCTATCAAGTATATATTTTGACCTGTTACATTATCTAACCATTTAGATACAATAGAAAGGTGACCTGCAGATTGCAATGAAGCAACAGCCGAAAGTATTCCTAAGAAAAATAGTATAGTAGGGATATCAACCTTTTTAAGTACATTAGAAACAGCTAAGTGATGTGTTGCTTCATCGTCGCGTTTGCGGTTAAGAATCTCACTAAGAGCCCAAATTACACTTAAACCTAATAACATGCCCATATATGGAGGTAGGTGAGTCACGGTTTTAAATACGGGTACAAATAATAGAGCACCTACTCCAACTAGAAGGAATAATAATTGTTCTTTACTAGTTGTAAATATTTTTGTTTTACCATCGTTTTCAGGAGTAGTAACGTTTCCTTTTTGAGTAAAGGTAAGGATTAATAAAGGAGCTACCAAAGCTACTAAACTTGGTAAAAATACCATTTTAATAACATTAACTGCAGTAATCTGTCCACCAATCCATAGCATAATAGTTGTAACGTCACCAATTGGAGACCATGCTCCACCAGCATTTGCCGCTATTACAATAATACTAGCAAAGAACCATCTTGTTTCTTTATCGTCAATAAGCTTTTTAAGCAATGTTACCATTACAATAGTAGTAGTAAGGTTGTCAAGTGCTGCCGACATAAAGAAAGTTAAAACACTAAGAATCCAAAGTAAATTTACTTTTTTCTTTGTAGTAATTTTATCAGTAATTAACTTAAACCCTTGATGTTGATCTATAGTTTCAACAATAGTCATTGCTCCTAAAAGGAAGAAAAGAATTTCAGCAATTTCTGATAGATGATGACCTAACTCATGCTTTACAAAGTGGTTTGCTACTTCTTTAGTTTGCTCAGCATCTAGACTGTAGCCATTGACTAATTCATTCCAATTTACACTAAATCCTAAATTTAGAATATCAACACTATTTAATGCATAGATAGCCCAAGTAAGTGTACCAATTGCTAATGCTGATGCTGCTTTATCCAGCTTCAACGGATGTTCTAACGCTATTGCCATATAGCCAAGAACAAAAATAATTACCATTAATATAAACATTGTTTTTTTGTTTTAAATTATGTTATGAAAAAAAAAAATTAAATTTTAATGCTTTCTGTACTAATATCGTACCGCGTGCAAAAGTAATAAAGTATATGTTAAAAAAACAAAAAAATAATAAAGATATAATTCACGATATATTGAGTAATATCATATTGTGTAATGACTATGACTTAAGCTTTTATTTATTGTTTGTGATATAGGTATTGTATATATCAATTACTTCCTAATTCTATAGCATATATAAAGATAGTTTATTATTAATTAAATTATTATTTATATTACTTTTGTATTCAACTATTACGATAGTGATTTTGTCATATACAATGTGCATGCTATCACAATTTGTTTATTAAGTTGATTTTAAATTAAAAACACATAAAATATGAAAAGGATTGCTATTATTACAATTGTATTACTTTTTGCTTTTAATTCTGATATAAAAGCTCAAAATTATGACTTTGGGTTTGTGCGCAATAGTTCTTTAGTAGTTAAGGATAGCCTTGGAAACTCTTTATCAATGCCTTGGGTTGGGGGGCTTAATTCCGTTCATATGCAGCAATTAGACTTAAACCTAGATGGTGTATTAGACCTTTTAGTTTTCGAAATTCACGGTAATAAACTTCATACCTTTATTAATGATAATATAGCTGATAGTGCAAGTTATACTTATGCGCCAGAGTATGTTAAGCTGCTTCCTTCAATAAGTAGTTGGATACAAACTGTAGATTATGACAGAGATGGTGATTTAGATATCTTTACTTATATCCCTGGCGGAATAAGAGTGTATTTAAATGAGTCAATAGGTAGTCAGCTAATATTTACTCAGAAAGTAAATATGATTAATTATCTTTCAATTGGAGGGTATTATATTAATATATATGTTTCGTCGGTGGACTACCCAGCAATTGTGGATGTAGATTATGATGGTGATTACGATATTGTTACATTTGATATTCTTGGAGGTTATTTAATTCATTATAGAAACTACGCTACAGAGCTTAATCTACCAAATGATTCACTAGAATTTAAAATTGGAAATCATTGTTGGGGAAACTTTTTTGAAGGTGAGAATTCTAATAGTGTACTTCTAAACCATAGTTGTTTAAATCCGCCAAGTGTGCAGCCAGCTCTTCCTAAAGGAGAGATGAAACATGCTGGCTCAACGGTGTTGATTATGGATATGAATGGTGATTCTCTAAAGGATTTATTATTAGGTGATGTTGACTTTTTTACAATAACAAATCTTACTAATGGTGGTACACTAGACTCTGCTAATATGATTTCTCAAGACACTGTTTTTCCAATTTATGATACAAGTATTAGTATGGTATCTTTCCCTGTAGTTAATCATATAGATATAGATAATAATGGTGTTAAAGAATTTATTATAAGTCCGTTTGAGGCAGCTTATTATAAGCCCGAGGCACAGAATAGTGTTCTTCTATATGATAATATTGGTGAAGAAAATAGTCCTATTCTTAAATATAAGATGAATAATTTTCTTCAGAATAGAATGATAGATGTAGGCGATGATGCCGCGCCAACACTTGTAGATGTTGATGGTGACGGTCTTCAAGATATTATTCTTGGAAATTATGGTAGAATTGAATCTACGTATTTTGATACATTATGGTATATCCTTCAAACAAAAAAAGTTTCAGAACTTACTTATTATAGAAATATTGGAACATCTGACCTTGCAGAGTTTCAGCTAATGGATAAAAATTGGATAGGAATGGATATTTTGGATAGGCAAGCCTTAAAACCTACATTTGGTGATTTGGATGGAGATGGTGATATGGATATGCTACTGGGTAGTAATACAGGAACAATTGTATATAAAGAAAATATTGCAGGAGCTGGTCAGACGATGGTTTTTGATACTACAAATCATAGAAATTATCAGAATATTGATGTTGGAGAATTCTCAGCACCTCAGTTGATTGATATTGATGGTGATAACCTTTTGGACCTTGTAATTGGTCATCGACGAGGTACAATTCATTATTATCATAATACAGGTAGTGCTAATAATCCAGTATTTACTTATGTTACTGACTCAATGGGGCAGATAAATACAAGTACTTATTGGCATTATAATAATGGTTATTCTGTTCCAAATTTCTTTTATGATAATGCTGATTCATTGAGAGCTATGGTTGGCTCTGCATCAGGTTTTATTTTCTATTATCGTAATATTAGAGGTAATGAAGTTGGCACTTTTGGAATGGACTCAAATTTATACTATGCTGATTGGGCAGATACTTTATATTCGGTAATGAGTTTTACTAATGAAGGCGCAATATGGGAGCCATTTACCACTGGTTTTAGATCCTGCCCATTAATATATGATTTTGATGGTGATACATTATTGGATATGATGGTTGGATCATTTTCGGGAGGATTAAACTACTTTAAAGGAACTGCTGGACCCAGTATTGGATTTGATGAGATGGTGTTTAATTCACCAGAAGTAAGAGCTTATCCTAATCCTACTGATGATATATTTACTATCAATATTTCGGATATAATGAAGATCAAAAATATTGAACTTACAGTATTTGATGTGGCAGGCCGAATAGTTTATAGTAGAAAATATAATCCACGAAATAATATCAGCATTGATGTACGCGACCTATACTCGGGTATGTATTTTGTAAAACTTGATTTTGTAAGCCGCTCAGGCAAAAAAGATAGTAAAGTGGTGAAATTGATGAAGATATAGGTTGATGAATGGGATTTGTAAATTAAGCTCTTGGTTTTAAACTTAGAGCTTTTTTTTAACCATTAAATATTGAAATATTTAGGAATTAAGGGAATTAAGAATAAAACTATCAAATAATCCTGTCTGCCAATAGTTAGGTAAATAAATAAGTATAAAAGCAAAGACCTCCTTTGACCTGTGCTAAGCATAGTCGAAGTAAAAGGAGGTGGCAGTTTATCGAAAAATAATTTAATTTATTCACTAATTAGTTTACTTTTGCATTGTGATTAGGAAGGTAACCGCATATAAGAATGGTTTTGTTGATTTTTATAAATCACAGGATAAAATATGCAGAAAAACTAAAGAAACAATACTTAATAGAGAAAGAGAGCTAATATGGATAATTTAACAAACTTCGAGGATTTACTAATTGAAAAATATGGTAAAAAAGGTGCTGCTAAGCGAGATAAGTTTGATGCAGATTCCTTAGCATTTAGGTTAGGAGTTATGCTTAAAGAGGCTAGGAAAGATTTAAATATGACTCAAGAGCAGCTTGCCGAAAAAACAGGAACGCAAAAAAGTTATATTTCTAGAATAGAGCGTGGGCTAAGCGATATTCAAATTTCTACATATTATAAATTGATTGAAATAGGGCTTGGTAAGCATTTGAATATTTCAGTAGTATAGACATACTAAATTCCCAAAATAAACCCATAAAAAAAGAGCAAATAATTAATTATTCGCTCTTTTAAGTTTTTTAGATAGTTGTTGACTATCCAGCAACCATATCTTCAGCACCAGGTAGCATTCCTGCCAGTTTTTGTGGGTCATGAATTAAGATTGGAATATGCTGTGGGCAAATAGAGTATTTAATTCCTCTAAATGATAAGCCTACTAAAGGCACTTCTTTATCGTTGCGCTTGCAAAAAATACACTCTTCTTCGTTATGGTTTTCCATTATTAATTTCTTATTGTTAATTTATAAAACGCAAAGATAATAAAATAATACTTGCAGGTAGTGTTTAAGATAATTATTTCATTTTAGGATATTCAATACGTTTGTTTAGAGAAATAGAATTATTTTTTTTGAAATAATTACATAAACTTCCTTAGTTTTGTAGAGTTTAAAATATAAACTATGGAATCAATAAAAGAATTATATAGAATAGGAAGAGGCCCATCAAGTAGTCATACAATGGGACCTGTGCAAGCAGCGAAAATTTATAAGCAAAGGCATCAGAATGCAGAATCTTTCCGTGTTACTTTATATGGTAGCCTTGCTTTAACAGGCAAAGGTCACCTTACTGATGTGGCTATAATTGAAGAACTTGCTCCGGCTAAGGTTGATATTGTATGGAAAAAGGACGAGCGTAAGGATTTTCATCCCAATGCTTTACAATTTGAAGTTGTTGGAGAAAAAGATGCTGACCCGTGGTTAGTTTATAGTGTTGGTGGAGGTAAAATTGTTGATGACGATTCCAAGGGTAAAGAATCGGATATGATTTATACCCAGCGAAATATGCAGGATGTACTTGATTATTATAAAGAAACAGGAAAGGTATTTTGGGAACTTGTATGTGAAACTGAGGGTGATGATTTGAAGGAGCATCTTACTGAAGTGTGGAAAGTGATGAAGGAAGCAATTGCGAGAGGTCTGGTAAATGAAGGATTGATTCCTGGTGGATTAAAATTACAAAGAAAATCTGCTTCATATATTGCAAAATCTCGTAGCCTTAGTGGCCATGCCAAAACCACGAGCAAGATATTTGCTTATGCTTTGGCTGTTTCCGAAGAAAATGCATCGGGTGGAGTAGTAGTTACAGCTCCTACTTGTGGCTCATGTGGAATTCTACCTGCGGTATTAAAGATAAGTCAGGAGCAATATGAACTTGACGACGAAAAAATAATTAGAGCACTTGCCACGGCAGGGCTTATTGGAAATATAGTAAAACATAATGCTTCTATTTCGGGAGCGGAGGTTGGTTGCCAAGGCGAAGTTGGAACTGCCTGCGCAATGGCGTCAGCGGCTGCCACTCAGCTTGCAGGAGGCTCGCCAGCACAGATTGAATATGCTGCCGAAATGGGGTTAGAACACCATCTTGGTCTTACCTGTGATCCTATAAATGGATTGGTGCAAATCCCTTGTATTGAGCGCAATGTACATGCTGCATCTCGTGCTTTTGATTCAGCAAGTTATTCGTTATTATCGGATGGAAAGCACTTTATTAGCTTTGATGTGGTAACCAAAACCATGAACGAAACCGGCAAAGATATGCCTAGTATGTACCGCGAAACCGCCCTCGGTGGATTGTCAATATTTGGTGATAAGGACTTTGTGGATAATTAAGGGAGAAAGGAGAAAGGAGAAGGGAAGAGGATTTTTCTGTAAACTTAGGAAAAACGATTGTGTGATTTATTATTACTTAGAGATATTATTAGGTATTTATTGAGCCCCTCATACTGAGTGTTTTGTGAAAAATGCGATAGTCTTTTCACAAAATGCACCGAAGCAGATGGGCAAAAAAAAGCTGCCAACCATTAAAATATGGTGGCAGTTTTTGATATTCTATATTATGAATTATTATAAGTATTAAATCATATCCAAAGCGTGATCCAAGTCAGCTATGATATCTTCAACATCCTCAATGCCAACTGCAAAGCGAACCAAGCCGTCAGTGATATGAGCTTCTTCTCTATGTTCTTTAGAAATTTTAGAGTGAGTCATTGATGCAGGGTGTTGTATAAGTGTTTCTACACCACCTAATGATACAGCAAGCAGCGCAAGATGAACATTGTTCATAAGAGTCTTTCCTGCTTTCAAACCACCTTTTACTCCAAAGCTTATCATAGTACCTGGGCCTGCCATTTGTTTCTTCCCTAATTCGTATTGAGGGTGCGATTTTAAACCTGGGTATATTACCCATTCTACCTTAGGATGATTGTCAAGATAATCAGCTACTTTAATAGCATTTTCTTGAGCTCTATCAATTCTAATTCCTAGAGTTTTAAGACCTCTAATTACTAAGTAAGCTTGGTGAGGGTCCATATTGCTGCCAATATTAACCATTGCACTTCTAATTTCTTTATAATACTCCTCGGTGCGAGTAACCACAATTCCACCAACGATATCAGCGTGGCCATTAATAAATTTTGTTAATGAGTGTAGAACTATGTCAACGCCCATTTCAAAAGGTTTTTGTAAATATGGTGAATTGAAAGTGTTGTCAACACAAACTGGAATTCCGTGTTTGCGAGCAATCTTTACAACAGCCTTTATGTCTGTAATTCCAATTGTTGGATTTGCAGGAGTTTCAATATATATAAGCTTTGTATTCTCTTGAATGGCGTTTTCTACATTTTGAGCGTCAGTTGCATCTATATAAGTAGATTCTGTACCAAATTTCTTAAACATGGTTTCCATAACTACACGCGAAGGACCATAAACTGCATTATGACTTACAATATGTGAGCCTGCACCTAATAATCCAAAATATACTGCTGTTACAGCACCCATTCCTGAGCCACAAGCAACACCTTTATAACCACCTTCAAGATCAGCAACTGCTACTTCTAATGAGTTGATAGTAGGATTACCAATACGAGTATATATATATCCATCATCCTCCCCAGCAAAACATGCAGCGCCGTGCTCAGCACTCTTAAAAGAGAAAGTTGATGTTTGGTAAATAGGTACTGTAGCACTACCAAATTGATCGTCTATTGCTCCAGAATGAATTAGTTTTGAATTGAAACCTAGATTTTTTGTATCCATTGTTTATATATTTTATGAGTGTTTTACCACCAGAGTTTGTATTATTATTAATGATTGGCAAATATATAGTTTATTTTATAATATAGGTTCTAAATTAATTATAAATAAAACTAAATATTAATATATTTATTGATATGAACTATAAAAGAAAATGGATGATTACTAGTTTAATAAACCAAATAAAATAAACTATTTTTGTAAGCTCGAAATAAGAAGAAAGAATAGTATAATATACCGTACCAACTGCGGCTTATTTTATTTAAAAACAGAAACAATTTATGAGTAACTTTATTCTTCATAAACCTTATGGATATATTAGTCAGTTTATTCGAAATCAATCGACAAGGAAAAACAAAAAATTACTGGGTGAATTATTTGATTTCCCTAAAGGTACAATGGCTATTGGTCGTCTTGATGAAGACTCAGAGGGACTATTATTACTTACTAAAGATGGGAAGCTAAGTGAGAAAGTTAGGAGCAAGTCTATTGATAAAGAGTATTATGCAGAAGTAGATGGATTGATAGATTCTGATGCTGTTGATAGATTAAAAAATGGTGTTGAAATAGCAATTCAAGGAAAAAAGTATTTAACTAAAAAATGCAAAGCTAAACTCATATCAATTCCAAATTTTCCAGAGCGCTCTGTTCGTGTCCGTAATCATCGTCCAACTTCATGGGTATCTATTACCATTAATGAGGGAAAATTTCGACAAGTTCGTAAAATGACTGCTGCAGTGGGGTTTCCAACAATGCGATTGGTACGAGTTCGTATTGGTGGCTTAAGTATTGAGCAGTTAAGTCCAGCTAAGGTTATTGAATTAGATAATGACTTTGAAGAAGTGTTTTCCTGAAATTAAATGTTATACTGAGTGTTTTGCAGAGAAAAGCGAAGCTTTTATCCAAAAATGTATATTAAGATGTCATACTGAGTGTTTTGCAGAGAAAAGCGAAGCTTTTATCCAAAAATGTATTAAGATGTCATACTGAGTGTTTTGCAGAGAAAAGCGAAGCTTTTATCCAAAA
>JAOZPM010000170.1:0-5043 GCA_029932765.1 Bacteroidales bacterium
GTTTTGATTTACGGGTACCATTCTTCGACTTTCTAGCTACCTCTTCTTTCTCTTTCCTTACTTTTTCAGGAAATAAATACTCCTTATCTTGATCCAGATAAGATGTTTTATACAATACGAGCTTACTATAACCATCTTTCATAGAGCCAACTATTGAGTCGCTATTGATAATGTATGTAGTATCCATAGATTCATTAAAGCTAACCTTTAACGAAGAGTGAAGCGCATTATAATTATAATCCCTTACTGGAATTTTTACCATTTTGGCCTTCTCGTCCTTATGTTTTCTATCGGTATAGAACTCCATTGCATCGGTGCCAAGTATATACGAAGGGATATCGGTAGATAAGCTATTATTATCGAAATAAAAGAAGTACTTGCTCTTAACTTTAATTCCGGTAGTAAGATCATTAGTGAAAATTACATTATCAAATCCACCATTATCTCTATCAACAGCAATAACATATTTATAAGAAATGTCAAATTTCTTTAGAATTGTAGCAAATAAATTAGTAAATCTTACATAACTGATATTAGCATAATCCCCATCCTCATAACCAAAGTTAATATTATAAGCTCGTAGCTGTTTGAAATACCAATATTTTAAATAATAATAAATATATTCAGCTTTATTCTCAACATTACCAACCTTACGCAGCCTTTTTGATAATTCATTTATATCGGTAGCAGCCATTGTTACCATTCTCTTATCAAGTACAATTTTCTTTCTAATGGTTTCTAAATCAATTGGTGAATTCACCAAATCTTTTTCTTTACTAATAAGTTGTATTGACTTTGTTGCCTGACTTCCCATGGCATAATAAACTTGGAACTTTATCCACGGTTCTTCTAGAGTATAAGATTTCCAATATTCATATTTTTTCTTATCCCTATTGTCATCTTCCACAATATAGGTCTTTATTTTATCTTTTTGTCTACCCTGCTTATTTATACCCGGCTCGCCCTCTACAATCTCTGGTGCGCCATTAAATGCTCTAAAATTTACCTTAAAACCTTTATCTACATTAAAGAAAAATTTCTGCTTTATAATGGGGTATTTAGAGGCCAGAGAAAATGAAAACTGGCTAAATATCAACTCCGATGAACCATCGTAAGATTTTGATCCAATTACATAATAATCAATAATATCACCAACTTCCAAATTAGGAATAGCAATTTTTTTATAACTATCATTATACGAATAATACGAGCGGTATTCAGCAGAAACCTCATTGGCACCAACCTCTACGGCATCCGACAAATCTACATTAATCTTCTCTCCATCAGGCTTTTCTACAATATAACCAACATGATCATTCTCTCCATTGCGCTCTATAAAATAAAAAATAGAGTATTCATCTTTTGCCTTTTGGTCATTAATAAATACTCTTCTTCTGATAATCACATTAAACTTAATTTTATTAAGTCCATGTTTTATATAACTAAAATCATGCTTCTGACAAAGAATTACTGCCGACTCTTCCTTCCATTTATCAGGAAAACTAGTAATATTAAAATCTTCGTCGCTAGAAAAACCCATTTCCCTTTTTGCATCCTTAGAGCCTACTCTTTGAGCCAATAATTCACCATAGGAGCTCATAATTATTAGCAGTGATAATAGTATTAATTTAAAATTTATTTCCATTAGTTCTATTGATTATCTATTAGTATAATTTGATCGTTATATATTTCTTTAAGTTTATTAATAGCACCGTTCCAAGTATCAAAATTTGATGAGGAAACAACGCCATTTTTAACAATAATTTTTCTAGTATATTTAATTTTATTCTCTTCTTTATTGTAAATATATTTCACATCAAAAAGGAATTCGCTATTATCAATAAAAACTGAATCGGGCATATAATCAACAATATAATTAGCCGGTAAGCTAAGCGTTACTTCATAATAATTATGAACCTTTTGCTGAAAATCATAACCTAAATTTCTGTTTTCTTCAACATTCATTGAACTAAATTTTCTGTCTAGTTCTAGACTAAAATATTTCTCAACATCAACTGCCGTTATTTTATTCTCTACCACAATTTTATATTCAAAAATAATAGGCTTGCTCCTATTGCTATAATTAGAAATATGTAAATCTGCAATTCCATTACTCTTATCATAATTAGAAACATATTTACTCACTCTTTCGAATAATTCTGATTTAGACACATTTCCTAAACTACGGTATAAATTAGTCTTCTCTTCGCCATGAAATTCTTCTATTGCGCTGCCGAATAATTTATCATCAATAAGGGAAAGCTTATATATAGTTTTCTTAATATTATACTCATCGCCAAACTCTGGCACTGAGTCCAAAATATACGATTCTCCATCTTCAATAAGCACATCCTGCCCCTGAATACGATAAGCATACTGCCCCAGGGCAACACCTTTTTCTGTAGCATCAAGAAAATATTTCTCACCGTCCAAAAATAAGGTTGTAATCATATGATTATCCACCGCCAGAGAAGGTGTGGCATAGGTATAGGGAATGGATTTTGTGCCAATCCAAGTAAGGCGAGCATCAAAACCAGCCTCCTTTAACATACTACAAGTTAAATTAGCCATTCCTTTGCAGTCTCCAAAACGCTTATTATAAACATCGTCAGCATTGGCTGGTTTAAAACCCATAATACCATCTTCATAAGCTATATAGCGAGTATTGTCTTGCACCCAATAAAAAATATTTTCAACCTTCTCCTTATCCGTTTTGGCATCAGCAGTTAATGATTCTACTTTATCCTTAAACACTAGTGGCTTATTGTCCATTTCTTTTATCAATGACGCATACCAATCATATAAATCTTGAGTAGAATTGAAAAGCGTATTTGTTTTACCTTTTTTCTTATACGATTTAGAAAGAATAAGTAGGTGTGGTAGCTCCTGAACAGCAGAAATAGTATAATTACCTCCAAGCATCGCTTCAGCCTTTTTCAATTTATAAGTAATGGTATTAATCTTATCTTTTGAATTATAACTCTCTGACTTAATTATATCGTAACCATCAAAGTTTTCTTCTACTAGCTCCAATTCCAACCAATCAGGAATATTTAAAACCAAACTAACTTCTGCAATGGGATAGCTTTTATGGAAGTATGCTTTAGTAAAATATTTTACATCTTTAATTTTAGTCTCTACAAAATAAGTGGCATTGTCGCCTCTTGTGGTCAAAAACATATTAAAGGTAGCAACACTGGCATCATCATAAAAAACACCATTGGATTTATACTTCTCTTTCTTAACAACTAATTTACGTTTACGCCCCTTATAGTTTTTCATATAAACAAAGCCAATATCAACCTGGTCATTAAATATTAGGTATTCATAAAATGTTACATTCTCTTTTAAACTCATTATCTTTTCCTCAAAAAGCTCTTCACATTCTACCGTACTATCACCGTAGCTAAAATTATAAATTGAGCTTGTTCCCAAAGAAACATACTCCTGCTTTGGAAATTCTTTTTTCATTTTTATTGCTAAGTCTATTAATTCTGGATCTAATTTGATTTGAGCAAATAGAATATTAGAAAATAGTACTAGGATGATCGTAATAAGCTGTGTTTTCATGTGTTTTTATAGTAATTTTATCCAATCGACAAATATAATAACAAATTACTAAAATTAACTTTTTTTAATAAAAAAACATTCCTTACTTTTGTTCGCTATTATTAATTAACTACAACTACTATTAATTATGAAAAAACTAATTTTAACTATTTTTGTACTGACAATATCAGTATCAACACTTAAAGCACAGCACGATATAAAAATAAACGCATTGGGGCTATTTTTCCAAGATTACGGTTTAGGTTATGAGTATATAATAAATGAAAGCTTTAGTGCTGGAATTTTTGCTAATTACTCTACTTTCCCATACTTATTATCAGTGGAGGATTACTTTGAAGGAACTGCCCATACAAGAAATAGTCTTAGTGTTTCTCCTGAAGTTAGGTATTATCTTGCTCCTGATTTTGGTGCTGATAAAAGATATATTGGAGCTTATTTCCGATATAAGGATGTGTCTTGGACTGACTTAAGTTATTACAATAATACTAATACTCCCGCTTTATATAATCTTGATTATTCAAGTATTGTATTGGGAATGATGACGGGGCAAAAGTGGGTAACAAACTCTGGAATATATTTTGAAACACTGCTAGGTGTAGGCAAAGCCTTAAGTTCATCTACAACTTTTTCTGACCCTGCTGCAGAGCAGTATATGGAAGACAATGGTGGCTTATCAGAATATTCTTATGTAGCTGGATGGGATTTTAGATTTCAAATAGCAGTAGGATATAGAATTGGAGGATATTAATAAAAAATGAAAAAAACACTACTAACACTCTCAATATTCATTATTTCTACTACTTCAATAATTGCACAGCATGATGTGAAAATTAACTTAGCTGGTTTCATTGTTCAAGATTATGGTTTAGGCTACGAATATATTATAAATGACAACTTTAGTGCTGGTGTTTTTGTTAATTATTCAACTTTTCCATATATAATAGCTGTAGATGAGATATTTGCTAGCGGCAAATCTCCTCACACTAGACGTAGTTTCAATTTTTCTCCTGAAGCTCGGTATTATCTTTCTCCTAATTTTGGGGCTGACAAACGATATGTTGGCGCATATTTTCGTTATAAAACAGCAACTTGGGAAGACTTAAATTATTATGAAGATGAAACTACAAACCATTTTTATAATATAAACTATTCTAGTATAATACTGGGTATAGCAACTGGTCAGAAGTGGGTAACAAACTCTGGAGTATATTTTGAGACATATCTAGGTATCGGAAAGGCCATAACTTCTAATGTAAATTTTTCAGATATAGAATCAGAGCAATATATAGAAGATAACGGTGGTATAGAAAATTACGAGTATGTAGCCTCTTGGGATTTAAGATTTCAAGTAGCTGTAGGGTATAGAATTAGTAGCGACTAAAAACACATTTCATCTTCACTTATTATGAAAAAGTTTATACTTTTATTTTCTATTATTATTTCAGCGTCAACTATGATTGCTCAACATGATAT
>JAOZPM010000055.1:0-17781 GCA_029932765.1 Bacteroidales bacterium
ATGATTGCTCAACATGATATTAAGGTTAATGCATTAGGTCTATTCTTCAAGCACTACGGACTTGGTTATCAATACAATATTAATGCGCAGTTTAGTGCTGGAGTTTTTATAAATTACTCTGCAAATCCTAATATACTTTCTGTTGAGAATTTTTATTCTGATTTACATGGAATAAATAATGCTTCTCGCTCTGATTTTAGTTTTTCTCCTGAAATCAGATATTATCTATATCCAACTTTTTGGGCTGATAGCAGATATATTGGGGCATATTTCCGTTATAGAACAGGAGAGTGGAAAGATCTATATTATATGGACTCTAGCTATAGTAAAGAATTGTATTACAATATGAATTACTCAAATTATGTTATTGGAATTCTCACTGGATATAAATGGTTGACAAGCTCTGGAATATACATTGAAACATATACTGGCTTTGGAAGAGCTGTAGGATATACTACAGAATTATCAACTACATATGCCGAAAATCATTTTGAAAAAAATGGGGGATTAGCAGAATACGAATTCCTTTCTTCTTGGGATTTAAGGTTTCAAATAGCAGTAGGATATAGAATTGGAGGATATTAATAGATTATTTTATATAATAAAAGAGGGTTTTGTTTAACAAAATCCTCTTTTTGCTTTTATAAATATTTGCTAAGTACATGACAAAAAATAAGTTTGGGCTAAAGCCCTCATAAACCTTAATTATTAGCCGGGGCATTTCCTTCGATAAACTCAGGATGACGACCCCGGCTAATGAAAACGTGACATAACGGGCTTTAGCCCAAACATAATAACTAAATAATCAGATTTTATTTGTTATATAATTTTTTTGTCACGTACTATGAAATATTTGTTGCAAATATTTTTTCAATAAACCTGTTTTGCTAATTTTTAGCTTACACAAAAATCAATACATAATAAATTCCTGTGATTACAAATACAATACCTGCAATATATCTCATTATTTTTTCAATTTTAGTGATTTTATTATAAAACACACCAATACTACCTGCCGTAAATGCCAATAGATAAGTAAAAAGTATTACTGGTAAACCTGTTCCAAATGCAAATATTATTGGTAAGTATAGCCCATCAGCACTTGCAATTGTCATTGGAATTAACATGCCAAAAAACAAAGCTCCACTATAAGGACAAAAAGCTAAAGCAAATATTGACCCTATTAAAAAGGATCCTAATAAACCCTTATTTTTAAATTTATGACTTAACTTCTCACTAAAATTTGTTTTATTTAAGAATTCTAATCTAATAATATTAAGCATTATTAATCCAATAATAATAAGCAGGGGACCTAGATATTTTTCTCCATTTTGATTAAAAAATCTAGCAATATGAAACTTACTTGCTCCAAAATACAGAATTAATCCAATTGCGGTATAACTAAATGCTCTACCAAAAGAATAAATAATACCGCTCAAAAACACCTTCTTTTTACTTATTATGTTTTTAGAAATAAAAGCAGTGGCTGTAATATTTGTTGCCAATGGACAAGGGCTAATGGCTGTCATTAGCCCCAATATAAATGCCGATAATAACGGAATATTATAGTTATCAATTAAAGACTGTAAGAATTCCATTTATATTTTCTCTAATTGTTTTTCTATTTTATACTTCAAACCCCTTGCAAATTCCTCTTTCTTTCTCCCTTTTGAAAAAGCAAATTCAGTAAGATTTATTGTTGTTTCTACACCATTTACAACTACATTTAAAAAAAGAGAAGTGCCTGAAGCCTCATATTTTTCAGCTATTACAAGGTTTTCTTCTTTATCTACATTTATATAATTGCTGGTTATTTTTCCGCTCTTTAACTCGTCAGCAAAATAGGTACTCAATGTATACTTTGTATTTGCCTCAATTGCATTACAGGTCATACATCTATGTGTTGAATGAAAACCTATTACTTCAATTCTATTGATAGAAGTATTTATTGTTTTTTGTTCACTTTGAGCATTACCACCACAAGAGAACAGCATAAAACTTAAAGCTAAGATTGTGAAAAGTTTAAATTGTTTCATTTTTACTAAGTTTAAATTATTAAAAAATTATATTAAATATATATCCTGATATTATTATGCAAAGCGTTACTACTCCGAAAAAAATACCAATTAGTTTATAACTCATTACTTTTTTCAAAAGCATAGCTTCGGGTAACGATAGACCTACTACTCCCATCATAAATGCAATGGCAGTTCCCAAAGGAATTCCTTTTTCCACAAGAACCTGCACTATTGGCAAAACACCCGAGGCATTTGAATACATAGGCACTGCAAGTACAGTAGAAATAGGTACAGCAAATAAATTATCTTTACTCATATATTGCTCAAAAAAACCTTCAGGAATAAAACCATGCATTAGTCCTCCAATCGCAATTCCTATTATTACATAGGGTAAAACTCCTTTTAGTATATCTAAAACCTCACTCCATATTATTGGCAATCTTTGATTGAATTTTAACTTTTCTGCTTTGTATTTCTCCTGTTCTTTTTCTGCATTCAGTAAAACCTCCTTAACCCATGGCGTTAAATAAGCTTCCAATTTCATTTTCTGCAAAATAATTCCAGACACAATTCCTAAAAAAATTCCACTTACAACATAAATTAAAGTGACTTTTAGTCCAAATAAACCAACAAAAAGGCCTATTGCAACCTCATTAACTAAGGGTGATGTAACTAAAAAAGAAAAGGTGACACCAAGCGGAATTCCACCTTTTACAAAACCTATAAATAAGGGAATTGAAGAACAGGAGCAAAAAGGCGTTACAACTCCAAAAAGACTTGCCATTAGATATTCAAAACCATAGAGTTTATTTCGAGATAAAAAATTTCTAACTTTTTCTACAGGAAAATAACTATTGATTATTCCCATTAAAAAGATGATTACAAAAAGTAAAATAAAGATTTTTACAGTATCATAAATAAAGAAATTTAAAGCTTCTGCTAAATGACTTTCTTCAGCCAGTCCAAAAGTCCTAAAAACTAAATAATCTGCAATATTCTGTAGCCAATCAAACATTAGTTAATATCGTATTTATTGCTTATTTAATGAGTATTTCTACTAATTCCGCTTTTGAAGGAACTCTTCCTTTAAATATAATATTCTCGTTTAAAACTACTGCCGGTGTAGACATAATATTATAATCCATAATTTTCATAATATCTTCTACTTTAATAATTTCAGCATCAATATTATATTCTTTTACCACCTCTTCCACTAGCTTTGTTGTTATTTTACATTTAGGACAACCTGTTCCTAATATTTGAATTCTTATACTCATATTAATCCTTATTGTATATCGCCAATAAACGATAGTGTTTATAAAAAAATTATTTTAAAAAATTATTGAATAGTAATCTTGCCTTTTCCCAATTTTCACGATGAATACAATATCTAATTTTAGGAGGGTTTAACTCACCTTGGATTAAGCCTACTTTTTTTAATTCTTTAAGATGTTGGGATATTGTAGATTGAGCTATTGGAAAAACATCCACTAGATCTCCAGTAAAACAACATGATTGGCTATCTAAATGTTTCAATATCTCAATACGAGTAGGGTGTCCCAACGCTTTAGCATAAGCTGCTAATTCAACAGAACTGTTTTCGTATTTTATATCTTCTATTGCTCTATTCATATCAATCGCAAAAATACGATTAATTATTTAATTAGCAAATATATTCTTAACAATTCAATCTATTTATCCATTTTATCCACTATTCAGCAATCGAAAGATACATTCTCATTTAGTTTTACATTATAAAAACTAATAATAAAATAGCCTAAAATAAAACTATTATCCATTTTAATAAACGAGTATAAACGGGTATAATCAATTATAAACATAAATAATATTTATATATCTTTGCAATTCAATGATTTTAATGATTAAACCTCAAATCAAAGCTTATGCAACCCAAATGTCTAAACTGCAGTGATCCTTTTGTTGGAAGAATCGATAAAAAGTTTTGCTGCGACCAATGTAGAAATACATATAATAATCGCATAAAGAGAAATCATGAGAAAAACATTCTTGATATAAATAGAATTTTACGAAAAAACAGAAAAATACTCAAACAATTTAACCCCGAAGGTGAAACTACTATTCATAAGGAATCCTTGGATAAAATGGGCTTTAATTACAAATACCACACACACGCATACAGCAGTAGCACCAACAATGAATATTTGTTTTGCTATGAGTATGGCTACCTAATAATTGCTGACGAAAAAGTGCTGATTATAAACCATCAAACCAATATGGATAAATAATGAAATTTTAAGAAAATGGCGCAGAATCTTAAACCTCTTTTTACCTAATTTAGCCCTCCATGAGTACAAAATATACAGAACTTATTTCAAAAATTGAGATATTTATACGTAAATACTATAAAAATCAACTTATTAAAGGTGGTATTCTTAGCGTTTCGTTAATTATAAGCTTCTTTTTGCTTGCAATTAGCCTTGAGTATATTGTTCATTTTGGTACCATAGTTCGTAATGTTATATTCTATATTTACTTATTAGCTGCCACAGGAATTATAATTTATTATATAATACGGCCTATTGCAGGACTTATCCGTATTGGCAAAAGATTATCCAAAGAAGAGGCTGCTATAATTATCGGATCTCATTTTCCAGAAATAAAAGATAAATTACTTAATACAATACAGCTTCAGGCTACCTTAGAATACTCGTCTCAAAACAATATAATACTTCAAGAGGCTATAAATCAAAAAGCTGAAATTCTTAATCCCATCCCTTTTCAGTCAGCAATAAAATTTTCCATAAATAAGAAATACAATAAGTACGTACTACCTCCATTGGCAATAATACTCTTCATGTATTTCTATTCACCTGAAACGCTTATTGAACCCTCCACAAGAATATTATATCATAATACAGAATTTGTAGAGAAAGCCCCTTTCCAATTTAATATTGACAACAAAAACATGGCGTGCTTGCAGGGGGATGACTTTCTTCTAAATGTGAAAATTTCTGGAGACGTAATACCTAATGAGGTGTTTATTGTAATTGATAACTACCCTTTTAGAATAAATAAAATATCGAATATCGAATTTTCATATCTATTTAAGAAATTAAATACTAACAAAATATTTTTCTTTAAAGCTGGCAAGTTTAACTCTATTAAGTATACAATTGAAACAATGCCAAGTCCTAAAATATTATCTTTTACTCTTAAAATAGATTATCCAAAGTATTTAAATAAAAAGAGTGAGGTAATAAAAAATGCTGGTGATATTTCTATACCTGAAGGCACAAGTATAAAATGGACTTTTAATACAAAAGATATAAACCAACTAAGTATCATTCTTCCGAAATACACATATGTAATTAAGCCAGAGAATAATACAGTTAATACTAAGTCGATAAAATTCACTTCAAACTTTGACTATTCTCTGTATGCCGAAAATGATTTCACTAAAAAATACGATACGCTTAAATATCTAGTAGAGGTAATTAAAGATCAATTCCCCAGCATTTCAGTTTCCGACTATAGGGATTCGCTGAACGAAAAGGATATATATTTTCAGGGTAAAATAAAGGATGATTATGGTTTTTCTAAACTTACATTTAACTATAAAACTACAGGAAGTGATATTTATAATGTAGAAAAACTAGCCCTTCAATCCAAAGGTAACTCACAACATTTTTATTATCATATAAATACTGATAGCTTACTGGTAAATGCAGGAGAAGATGTAATTTATTATTTCGAAATTAGAGATAACGATGGTATAAATGGCCCAAAAGCAAGAAAAAGTATAATACATAGTATTCACAAAAAGAGTTTGAAAGAAATCGATAGTTTACGAAATATAAATAATGATGAGCTAAAGAAAAAAATGGAGGAAAGCCTAGAGCAGACTCGTGAAATAAATAAAAAAGTAGAGAAATTAAATAAGGAATTAGTTGATAAAAAAGAACTTAGCTGGAAAGATAAAAAACAACTCGAAGAATTGATGCAAGAGTATAAAAAGCTACACGACAATATTGAAGAAATAAAAAAACAGCAAAAACAAACAAATAAGCAAAATAAAGAACTTAGCAAACAAGATGAGGCTCTATTGGAAAAGCAGAAAAAGCTTCAAGAATTATTTGAAAAGTTGATGACTCCAGAAATGAAAAAAATGATGGAGGAGATGCAGAAAATGATGAAGGAGGAAATGAAGAAGGATGATGCTCAGCAAATGCTCCAAAAAATGGAAATGGATAATGAAGACCTTGAAAAGAAACTTGATAGAGATTTAGAATTATTTAAGCAACTAGAATACGACCAAAAACTGCAAGAAGCTATAAATAAACTTGATAGCATACAAAAACAAGAAGAAGATGTTAGTAAGAAGCTTGATGAAAAAGAAATATCAACTCAAGAGGCTAATGAAAAACAAGACAAATTAAATTCTGATTTTAAGGATTTTGAGAGAAAAATTGATGAGGCAAAAAAGGCAAATAGCGAACTCAAAGCTCCCAACGATATTAAAGATTTTGAGAAAGAGCAAAAAGAAATAAACAACGCCATGAAAGAGAGTTCGCAAAAACTTGATGATGGGAAAAAGAAAGCCGCCTCTAAGATGCAGAAAAGTGCATCAGATTCCATGAAAAGCCTTTCGGAAAAATTAAAGAAAATGCAATCCGAGATGGAAGAAGAATCAAATTCTGAGAATATGGAAGATTTAAAGGATATTCTTAGTAATCTATTGGAGATTTCATTTGCTCAAGAGAATTTAATGATTAAAACAGAGAATACTCATCGCTCTGATCCAAATTATCCTAAACTTATAAGCGAACAGAAGAAAATTCGGGAAGATTTTTCAATGGTAGAGGATAGTCTATTATCGTTGAGCAAGCGGCAGGCGAGTATATCGCCAATGGTAAGTAAGGAGTTAAGTGACATTAATAGAAATATGCAAACAACATTAGATCTACTTTTAGATTTAAACACCATAGGTTATACTGGGCGTAATAAGAAAAAAAACGCCATTGGCAAACAACAAGAGGTGATGACTTCGGTAAATAATCTTGCGCTAATGCTATCAGAAAGTCTTGAGCAAATGCAAAAACAACAAATGCAAGCCAAGGCAGGAAAAGGTAAATGTAACAAGCCAAAACCAGGCTCTAGTGGTAGTAGTATGAAGAGTATAAGACAAATGCAAGAAGCATTAAATAAGCAAATGCAAAGAATGCGCGAACAGCTTAAAAAAGGTAAGGGTAAAAAAGGTCCTAAAAAAGGCAAAGGCAAGCCGGGCAAAAATGGAGGCCTTGGTGGCGAAAAGATGAGTGAAGAGATGGCAAGAATGGCTGCTCAGCAAGAGATGCTAAGAAAGAAGCTGCAAGAACAACAAAGTATGCTTAAAAAGGCAGGAAAAGGGCAGCAGGCACAAGGACTGAATAAGGTGATAAAAGATATGGAACAGAACGAAACTGACCTTGTAAATAGCTTAATTTTACGTGAAAGCATGATTAGGCAGCAGGAGATTGTAACACGTCTTTTGGAGGCTGAAAAAGCAGAAAGAGAACAAAAGCAAGAAGAAACCCGTGAAGCCAAGGAAGGACATAAAAAAACTCGGGTAAATCCACCTAATATTCAGCAATTTATAGACCAACAAAATAAGGAGGCTGAATTATTGAAAACTATTCCTCCAAATTTGAAACCTTTTTACAAAAATAAAGTAAACATATACTTCGAGCATATTAATACAAACAAATAAAATCAGAAATAATAATTACAAATGGGTAAATTACAAAAAATAGAGGTGAGCTCTCACCCTAATGAAATTCATAAAGTTCTACAATTTATTGAACGAATTTGTGACGAAAAAGATATTTACAATAGCTATTATGGAAATATTGTAACAAGCATTACAGAGGCTTTTAATAACGCTATAGAACATGGAAATAATTTTTCTGATGATAAAAATGTTACTATAAGTTTTGAAACAAAAAATGATGGTCTTACTTTTTGTGTAGAAGATCAGGGAAACGGCTTCAATCCATTAAATATTACAAACCCTACCGACCCAGACTTTGATGCAGAAACCGGTAGAGGAATTTTTGTTATGGGATTGTTAAGTGATAATATGCTCTTTTTGGAAAATGGTGCTAAAGTTTGCTTTAAATTTCTTATTTCAAATATTAATAAAGAAACTTCTGATAAAAGAATAGAAAAATTGAAGGCTTTCCTTGGCAAAAAAGTTAATCAAACTATTAAAAACATATAATATGCCATCTGTTAACTTCTTTCTTGAGGATATAAATTTTAGAGTTCGTAAGAAAAAACTAATTAGAAATTGGCTACTTTTAACAATAAAGAAAGAGGGTGGGGAGTTAGATAATATAAATCTGATTTTTACTTCAGATAATTATCTACATCACATTAATGTAGAGCACCTTAACCACGATACCCTAACTGATATTATTACCTTTGAATATAATGAGCCTGGAGAACCCATTACCAGCGATATATTCATTAGTGTTGATAGGGTTAAGGAAAATTCAGTAACTTTTAGGCAGCGACAACTGGACGAGCTACACCGTATTATTGTGCATGGCACATTACATTTGTTGGGTTATAAAGATAAAAACAAATCAGATAAAGAACTTATGACCATAAAAGAAGATTATTATCTATCTTTGCGCTCTGAGGATTTATTGAATTATTAGTTCTGATTTATTTATATTTTACTGTATAACAATGTTTTAAATTATTTATTAAACATTGTGTCTTTTATCAAATCACCTTATATTTATAATTCAAACAATTTCTTACTATTAATAATCTACTGAAACAAAAATCAAGTTTTTTTCTTTAGATTATATTTAGAAAATATATAAAACAGTACTTAATATTTTGTGTATCAATTTCTTATAGAATTTGTTCCACGTGAAACTTAAAATATAATGTTCGAAGAATACGACGTAATAGTGGTTGGAGGAGGTCATGCTGGAGCAGAAGCATCAGCAGCAGCAGCAAATATGGGAGCCAAAACACTTTTGGTAACTATGAACAGGAATGGGATAGCAGCTATGTCGTGCAATCCTGCCATGGGAGGAATAGCTAAGGGTCAAATAATTCGTGAAATAGACGCTCTTGGTGGATTGAGTGGAATAGTAACTGACAGAACAATGATTCAGTTTAGAATGCTCAATAAAAGTAAAGGACCAGCAATGTGGAGTCCAAGAGCACAAAGTGACAAAAGATTATTCTCCCTAGAATGGCTATCAGAATTGGAGAAAATTAAAAATTTAGATTTTTGGGAAGATACGGTGGTTGATGTATTAGTAGAGAATGGTAAAATTGCTGGCGTTAAAACAATGTTAGATATTGAGATAAAATCTAAATCAGTTATTCTTACTAATGGAACATTCCTTAATGGCGTTATTCATATTGGAGAAAAAAACTTTGGTGGTGGAAGAATAGGAGAGAAGTCATCGAAAGGACTTACAGAAAACCTAATTAAACTTGGCTTCGAAAGCGATAGAATGAAAACAGGTACTCCTGTTCGTGTAGATGGTAGGACTGTTGATTATTCCAAAATGACGGAACAAAAAGGTGATGAAATTCCAGGAAAATTTTCTTTTACAGATACCAAACCTTTGGAAAAACAACGCAGCTGTCATCTAACTTATACTTCATTAGAGGTTCATGATATATTACGTACAGGCTTCGAATTTTCTCCAATGTTTATAGGCAGAATTCAAGGTGTGGGTCCAAGGTATTGTCCAAGCATTGAAGATAAAATTGAAAGATTTTCTGATAAAGATAGGCATCAATTATTTGTTGAGCCAGAAGGCTGGGATAGTAACGAAATATATGTAAATGGTTTCTCTTCATCCTTACCCGAGGATGTTCAATTAAAGGCTTTACGAAAAATTGCAGGTTTTGAAAATGCTAAAATATTTAAGCCAGGCTACGCAATAGAATACGACTTTTTTCAACCTACTCAACTTAAAAATACTTTAGAAACAAAATTAATAGAAAACTTATATTTTGCCGGTCAAATTAATGGTACTACAGGTTATGAAGAAGCCGGAGCACAAGGTTTACTTGCAGCAATAAATTCTGTTCTTAAATTAAATAATAAGGAACCTCTTATTCTAAAAAGATCTGAAGCATATATTGGAGTACTTATTGACGACCTAATAACTAAGGGTACGGAAGAGCCTTATCGTATGTTTACTTCTAGAGCAGAATATAGAACTTTATTAAGGCAAGGAAATGCTGATTTAAGATTAACTCCTATATCAAATAAGGTAGGTTTGGCCTCTAATGAGCGACTAAGACGAGTAAGTTATAAAACAAAAAAAATAAAAGAATTAATAGAATACATTAAGAATTTTGGTGTTAAACCAGAATTTGTAGATGACTACTTATTAGAAATAAACTCCCCTAGTTTAAAGCAAAAACTTAAACTTTCGAATATTCTTTTACGCCCTCAAGTTAAGCTGGCAGATATAATAAAACATCTAGAACCAGTTCAAAATTTTATTTCAGAAATTAGCTGTTGCCTAAACGAAATACTTGAAGAAACCGAAATACTTATTAAGTATGAAAGTTATATTAAAAAGGAAGAAGAATTGGCAAAAAGAATTTCTAAACATGAAACTGTTTTTCTGAAAGACGATATTGATTATATGAAAATAATTGCAATAAGTTATGAAGCTAGGGAAAAACTCTCCAAAATAAAGCCGTCTTCAATTGGACAAGCATCTCGAATTAGTGGAGTAAGTCCAGCAGATATTTCTGTACTTTTAGTGTTTATAGGAAAATAATATAGAGTAATATTTCCATCTATTTCTAAAAATTTTTTCTTAGTACATAATAAAACTAAATTATGTAAAAAACGTATGTGAATTATTACACATATAAGAAAATATATTTTAAGCCTGCCAAAATTATAAATAACCCTTTTTAAGGCGATTTAAGAACTTTTGAAGCTTCTATGGATTACTGCTATCAAAAATCATAAATAATTCATCTAATAATAAAAATATATAGTATTGATTATTAGTATTTTACACTAAAAAGAGATCTGAAGCAATACCGTCAGCATATTTTTTACCAATTTTTGACAGTTTCAATATATTATTTTCAAACTTAACATATTCACTATTAATATTATTATTAATATGTCCTAATAGGTAATCAAAGTAAGAATCTCCATACTGTCTTTTAATTCTATTTAAATCCACACCAAATTTTGTTCGTAGACCCAACATTACATATTCATTAAATTTATCTTTCTCAGATAAAATTTCTATTTCCGAATCAAAATTTAAATTCTTAATATCAAGAATATAATTATTGATGGAAGATTTATTCCACTGCCTAGATTTAAGATTATAAGAATGTGCTGATGGGCCAATACCCAAATAGGCCATATTATTCCAGTAATTGCTATTATGCTTACTTATAAGCCCTTTTTTACTAAAATTAGATATTTCATATTGCTCATACTCGTTATCTTCTATAAACTTAAGTAAGTAGTCAAAATGCTCCAAACCCTCTTCTTCTATTAATTTAGGGTATTTTCCTTTCCTTATAAGTATATCAAGAGCTGTTTTTTCTTCTACTGTAAGAAAGTATGAAGATAAATGTGGCAAATCAAGTTTTTTGAAAATATTGAGATTATTTTTCCATTTCTCTAAACTAAGACCAGGTATTCCATAAATAAGATCAATACTAATATTACTTATTCCTTTACTCTTAGCTAATTCTATACTTTTTATAGCATCTTTTGAATTATGAACTCTATTTAATCGTTTTAAAATATCGTCATCAAAAGATTGAATACCTATACTTAAGCGATTAACTCCAAAATCAATAATATTATTTAATTTTTCAGAATTTATATCATCAGGATTAGCTTCGAAAGTTATTTCACAATCATCTTTAATAATAAATGAAGAGTGTATTGAATCAAATATTAAAGAAATTTCTTTTTGAGTTAATATACTTGGTGTTCCCCCACCAAAATATATAGTGTCTAAAGTTTTATTTTTAAGATAATTAGATCTGCCTCTAATTTCAAATGCCAAAGCGTTAATTAGTTCTTCTCGATTTTTAGAACTAGCAGTAGAATAGAAATTACAATAGTGACATTTCTGTTTACAAAAAGGTATATGGATATATAAAGATGACATTATTCTGTTTTTTCTTCACTTTCCAAACCAATTAATTTTACAGCATCGTACTCTATTTCAACACCATAATCATATTTTATTCGTAGAATCATTTTTCCCAATTCATTATAATATCTCCAAGTACCATCTTTTATTCCCATTACATATTTTCCTTTTTTCTCAGCTTGCCCATTTCTATAATACCATATATGTTCGCCATCGGGACTTCCATCAATAAAATTTCCTTCATAATATATAGAATCTTGTGTATAATAATACCTCCAAACTCCATCTTTTACATTCTCTAAATAGCTACCTTTTTCAATATATTTATTTACAGTTACAACCCAGTCTCCTTCTCTCAATCCATTAACATAAACACCTTCTATCATTACATTACCTATGGGATTAAACTCATAGTATTGCCCCTCTAATTCTCCTTCATAATAATATTCTACTATACGTTTATTTCCATCAATATAAAACCATTTCCATTCTCCTACAAAAAACCCTTCACTATCATATGATCCTGTTTGCTCTATGGCACCATTTTCAAAATAATAAGTCCATAAACTTACTCTTTTATCATTAATATACTCTCCCTTACTTTCAATATTTCCATTATAATAATAATAAATCCACTCTCCTTGTTTTTTACCAGAATTATCAATAATACCAGAAGCAATAATAGCTCCTTTATGCATTATAAAACTAGCTGTAATTTCTCCATCAATATCGTATTCTCTACGAACTCCTTCTGCAATATCATCTTTATAACTTCCTATAACTTTGGTATTTCCGTTTGAATAATAGTCTGTTTTAATTTCATATTTATCAAGCTCAGGAGTTTCCAAAACAATAAGTCCTTTATGATATTTCTTTATACTATCGAGGCTACCTTCTTTATTATAATATTTAAAATATCCCTCTTCAATGCCATTTCTATATCTTCCTACTAGTTCAGTATTTCCATTATCATAAAAATATTTCCAAACACCATGTTTATTACCATCATAATCGTAAGCATTCATAACTTCTCGCTTTTTTATAAATCCATGCGAATAAAGTGTTTTTCCAATTATACGACCATCCTTAGCATAATTATACGACCATCCTTCTTCCAAACCATTTACAAATATTGTTTTAGAAGCAATACTACTATCGTTATATAAAATGAAACTTGTATTATTCTTTACATTATTAAGAAAGCTATCAACTAATATTCTATCAGGTAGATATGTACGTCGATAACCATTCTTTTTTCCATTTTTATAGCAAACAGTAAACTTTATTTTTCCTTTAGAAGTATAAAAACTCCATAAACTATCAAGCTCAAAATCTTTACGATTTCCTTCCGATTTTAAACTTCCATTTTTATTATAAGTAATCCAATAACCATCTGGTTTGCCATCGCGCATAGTTCCTTCACTAGCTATGCTTCCGTCGCTATAATAAAACTCTTGATACCCATTTTTAACAACTTCGTCTTGTCCGTAAACAACATTTACGATAAACATGCAAAAAATAAATACTAAAATAAATTTCATTTTACTAAATTTAGACCTATAATTAAATAATATTTTGTTTTTTAGAAATTTCCATCATCCTTTCAATTGGCACTAATGATTTTTTCATAACTTCATCTGATAATTCAATTTGATTTGTTTCATTAAGCAAACAATCATATATTTTTTGCATAGTGATTAACTTCATATAAGGACAATCATTACAAGAACATGTTTCGTCAGAAGGAACAATAAGAAATTCTTTCTCTGGCGAATCATTTTTCATTTTATGTAATATTCCTGACTCAGTTGCTACTATAAATTTCTTATTGTCAGTAGTTAATGTATAATTCAAAATTCCTGAAGTAGATCCTACATAATCTGCTAATTCAAGTACAGGAGCAGCACATTCTGGATGAGCAACTAATAATGCATCAGGATTATCAATTTTCATTTGAACAATTGTCTCAGCTTCAAGTATATCATGCACCTCACAAGTTCCGTCCCAAAGAACCATCTCTCTACCACTTATTTTGTTAATATATCCTCCCAAATTTTTATCTGGCGCAAAGATAATTTTTTCATCTTTGTCAAAAGATTCAACAATTTGTAAAGCATTTGATGAAGTACAAACTACATCGGTCATAGTCTTAAGATCTGCAGTACAATTTATGTATGAAACCACTTTATGGTCTGGATATTTTGCTTTAAATTCTATAAATTTATCAGCAGGTGCAGATTCAGCTAATGAGCAACCAGCTTCTAAATCTGGTAATAAAACCATTGAATTTGGATTTAAAGCTTTTGCCGTTTCTGCCATAAAATGAACACCAGCAAATACAATTATTTCAGCATCAGACTCTTTAGCTTTATTAGCCAGGGCCAAACTATCGCCAACAAAATCTGCCATATCTTGTATATCAGCAGTTTGATAGAAATGAGCCAATATAATTGCGTTCTTTTCTTTCTTTAATTTATTTATTTTTTCTACCAAATTCATATTCTATATTTTATTGAATTATTTGAACTGCAAAGATAGAAAAATCAAACGATTTATTATTTTGATTTTTAAGTTTATTAACTTCCTATTATTATTTAATAATATTATATTTTTAAAAAGAAATTAATAATAATAATATAAGTCGGTTGAAATGGTTAATTAGTTTTTTAGAAAAATGGCATTATTTAGTAATTATAAATTTATACACATAGATATTACTATTAAATTATTTGATTTCTAATATTTTAATTGCTTTATCAACAAATAGTGAATAAACATAATGTGAAAAAATAAATTGAAATACTACATACTTTTTATTGTTAATAATGTATTGATTAAAAGTTGAAGAAAATGAAAACTTCCTATTGTATTTATAATTTTTTTTACAGTTGACTTTTTATTTTTTAGTTTCAACAATGCTAATAGTTATGCACAGAAAAATACACTAAAATTGTGAATAAGTGTTAAAATATTAGAACTCAAAACAATAGATATTTGTTATGAATTAATAAATATCAATAGAAAATTGATTATAAAAGCTTTAGCTATTTTTAATTTACAATTGTTATTTTTTGTTTCTTTGTACTTATTAACAATAGAAAAAATAAGACATGTTTGATAAATCAAAAACCATTGCAATAGGTTGTGATCATGCTGGTTACCCCTTAAAAGAGTATTTAGTAAAGGAACTTTCGAAGCTAGGATATACATTTAAGGATTTCGGAACATATAGTGACGAAAGTGTAGATTATCCAGATTTTATTCATCCATTGGGCGATAGCATCGACAATGGAGAATATGAGTTAGGATTTGTGATGTGTGGTAGTGGCAATGGAGTAAGTATAACAGCAAATAAGCATCAAGGAGTACGAGCTGCTATGGCATGGAATACTGAATTAGCATCTTTAGGTCGTCAGCATAATGATGCTAATGTATTAGGTCTTCAAGCAAGATTTCTTGCGCCAGAATATGCTTTGGAAATAGCACTAGCTTTTCTAAATGCTGATTTTGAAGGTGGCCGTCATCAGAAACGTGTAGATAAAATAGCAATTAAATAGAAATAATTAAATACTATAATATTATGTATAATAATTTTAAAGAATTTCTTACTAAAGAAATAAAAGAAATAAAAAGTGCTGGTTTATACAAAAACGAGCGAGTAATTGTTGCACCACAACAAGCTGAGATTAAATTAGCAGATGGTTCTACTCAATTGAACTTTTGTATGAATAATTACTTAGGTTTATCTAATAATCCTGAACTTATTGATGCTGCTAAAGGTGCTATGGATTCTCATGGATTTGGTATGTCATCAGTTCGTTTCATCTGTGGTACTCAAGATTTACACAAAAAATTGGAACAAAAAATCTCTGATTTCTTTGGTACAGAAGACACTATATTATATGCTGCTGCATTTGATGCTAATGGTGGTGTTTTCGAACCTTTATTAGGTGCAGAAGATGCAATTATTTCTGATTCATTAAATCATGCCTCTATTATTGATGGTGTACGTTTATGTAAAGCTCAGCGTTATCGTTATGAGAATGCAAACATGGAAAGTTTAGAAACACAATTGAAGTTGGCTCAAGCTCAACGTCATCGTTTGATTGTTACCGACGGTGTTTTCTCTATGGACGGAAATGTTGCTCCTATGGATAAAATATATGCGCTTGCTGAAAAGTATGACGCTATGATTATGATTGACGAATGTCACTCTGCAGGTGTTGTTGGTAAAACAGGTCGTGGTGTAACAGAATTATTTGATATCCGTGGCAAGATTGAAATTATTACAGGTACATTAGGAAAAGCTTTCGGTGGTGCTATTGGTGGTTTTACAACTGGAAAAAAAGAAATTATAGAGTTATTACGTCAGCGTTCTCGTCCATATTTATTCTCTAACTCAATTCCTCCAATGATTGCTGCAGCGGGAATACGTATGTTCGAAATGGTTGATAAAACAAATACTCTACAAGACAAGCTTCATAGTAATACTGATTACTTTATGGAGAAAATGCTTGCCGCAGGATTTGATATTAAACCTACAAAATCAGCTATATGTGCAGTAATGTTATACGAAGCTCCTTTGGCTCAGCAATTTGCCGAAAACCTATTGGCAGAAGGAATTTATGTAATAGGATTCTTCTTTCCAGTAGTACCTAAAGGTCAAGCACGTATCCGTGTTCAGCTTTCTGCTGCTCATGAAGTAGAGCACTTAGACAAATGTGTTGCTGCTTTTACTAAAGTTGGTAAAAAATTAGGTGTTTTAAAATAGATATAATGAACTTAAAAAATATAAAAAATCGTTTAGCTATTAATATTCGATATGCTGATTTAGATACATACGCCCATGTTAATAATAAGGCGTTTTTAACTTTTCTGGAAGATGCTAGAATTTATTATATAAAAGATGTGATGAATTTTATGCCTAGTGATTTTGATTATCAAGCTGTTGTTGGTAGAATTGATATTAGCTATTTAGCTCCATTATTTTTATATGATGAAGCTTGGGTTTATACTAGATGCAGTAGAATAGGTAGTAAAAGTTACGATTTGGAAAGCTATATTATTAAAATGGTGGACAATAAAGAAATTGTTGCTTCTAAAGCTGTAGTAACAATGGTTTCTTTTGATTTAAAAAAAGGAACAACAAAATCTAATGATTTATCAATGATGAATAGTATTAAAGAATACGAAATTATTAAGCCATTATAAATTTAGAATAATAATTTGGTTAAATAAGTTATAAAAAAAAGAGCTTGCTTTCATTTGAAAACAAGCTCTTTTTCTATAAATGAATAGTTATTTAATATATTAAAATCCAGTATAAGGAACTAAAGCTTTAGTGATTTTAATTCGTTGTTTATAATGGGAAGCACGTATTTGTGTTCAGCTTTATGTAGCTCACAAGTTTGCTCCTCTTGATAAATGTGTAGTTGGTTTTCCCCCGGTTTATTTATATATGTCTTTTTTCAATTTTTTTAGATGCAGATTTTAATGATTAATTACAATGATATTATAAAAAAGCAATGTAGTTTGTTAGCCAATCCATTTTTTAAAGATTTTCACTTTCTCTCTGCTTACAATAATTTCGTTATCGGTTTTGGTATTAAGCACAATTC
>JAOZPM010000171.1:0-5026 GCA_029932765.1 Bacteroidales bacterium
GAATACCATTGATAACCATTGGTGTATCCTGTACCAAATTTAGTCATATAACCACTTGGCGAGTTAGCTTGGGCCGTATCGGCAAACATTTTGGAAACATAAACCCACCAATTATTATCAGCAGGAAGTTGCGACCAAGTATCCCAAGGATAATTTACTACTTCTGCTCCCGAGTGCATATTTGCCGACATAGTGAAGTTTATACTATCGGCCAAATTCATAAAAATCTGGGTTTCGGACTGATAAGCATTTCCATCAGGGTGAGCACCGTCCTCTGGGTCAGGATAATTACGATTTAAATCCACATTATTGATATTATACCTTGTTGCACCATTTACTGAGCTATTTCCTGTGTGGTAAGTACCATCAGGATTTCCCAGTGGATTAATCCATATATCAACATTATCCATTATATACTTAAGCTGAATGTTTGTATTATAATTTTCTAGTAAATACTCAATCAATCGCAGCGACATAATATAGCCAACGGTTTCGTCGCCATGCATGGTTGATGTATAAAGAAAACTAGGCTCATTTTGATTAACATTTACACTATCACCTAATTGTAAAGCAAGTATTTTTCTTCCGCTTGCTAGGGTTCCCAAATTATGAAATTTACACATATTAGGATAGTCACTTGCAAACTTATGCATTATACTATCATACTGATCATAAGTCGGATAGGCATTCCAAACTCCCGAAAACTGTTTTGCATTGTCAAGCATTTTCACCTTAGTCAATAATGAGGGAATTGATTCTAATTTATAGTTTATGGAATTATCAATAATTGATGAAAAGGCTTTTCTATTGGCATAAAAAAATACTCGGTCATTTGTATTCTTATCAAAGCTTAATAGGCTAAGTTTTTCTTGATTTTTTGTTGCCTCTTGCTGCGAGATACTAATATAAACCTCTCCTCTACTATCGAGCTGATTATTAACACTTTCTTGCGCATTAATCTTTATTACTAAAAATAATATTGCAATAAATACAAAAAATCTGCGCATAATAAGTGGCTTAATAAATAATAGTCTAATTCAATTTACACAAGTCAGCAAGCCTCTTCAGGTCATTACTAACCGCTCTATTTACTTTAACCATAGGTAAGCGAAGATTATTTGCCATTTCTTTTTGATACTCCAAAAGTGATTTTATTCCTGCAGGATTTCCGTCTGCAAAAATTGTATTTATTAAATCAAGCATATCATAATGAAGCTGTTTTGCTCGTTTAATATCGCCATTATCGAGCATAATATTAACCATTTCGCTCATGGCGGCAGGATATGCATTGGCAATTACCGAAATAACACCATGAACTCCAACAGCCATCATAGGCATAGTAAGGGCATCCTCTCCACTAAATATTTTAAACCCCTTGGGTGCAGTTTTTACAATTTCCATTACTTGGTCCATACTCCCACTAGCTTCCTTTATGGCAACAATATTCTCAAAATCTTCAGCAAGCTTTATAGCAGTTTCGGGAAGTATATTACTCGCAGTACGACCAGGAACATTATAAAGTATAATTGGTAAATCAGTTGCATTTGCAACTTCCTTAAAATGCTGATATATTCCTCTTTGATTTGGTTTATTATAATAAGGAGCAACAGATAAAAGGCCATCAATACCTTCAGTATCCATTTTCTTAATATCTTTTTTAAGCTGAGCAGTGCAATTACCAGCCATTCCCAAAAGAATAGGTAGTTTACCATTATTACTTTCTACAATTTGAGCAACAACAGCAACTTTTTCTTCATAATTCATCGTAACAGTTTCTGCTGTGGTTCCCAATGCTAATAAAAAATCTACATTTCCATTTAGCATCTTTTTTACAAGCCTATCCAAAGCAATAAAATCTATTCCACCATTATTATTAAAAGGAGTAACCAACGCAACTCCAGTTCCTTTAAAGATATTATTCATATTATTTTGTCTTAATAAGTTCAAGATATTTTAGCAATTCTCTCATAAATATACTAAGGTCGTTCTCCTTTATTCCCTCAAGCATAAAGTCTAATTCAACTTCACTATTACCTGTATTCATTCCAACTTTGAGGTGCGCTAAGGATGTATTAACAATAAAATTAAGGCTACTATTGCCCTTAAAATCCAAATTTATTAATAAATCAAATTCTTGTTTTACAAAATTATCTACATATTTATTCCTAGGAATACCTACCCAACTAATCTCTTTATTAAGTACATAATTAAAAGATAAGGTGCTATCAACATAGGGAGGAAGCATATCCGATTTAACTATGGATATAGACCTAACTATCTTATGCATTGCAGAAAAATGTCTTACCAAATGAGCCGAACGTCTGTAAAGATCCTCAGAACTCGCATCAAAAACAACTCCAATGGTTTTTACATCACTAAGCTCTTTAAGTAGCAAAACACGCTTACTGCTACCTATCAATCTCTTAGCTTTACCTTTTCTTAAAAATCTTTTTATATTCTCTATAAATTGCAAAATCAGCTGTTTTTATGTGTCATATGTTATTATGCAAATATATGAAGAATAAAAATCCAAAATTCATTTTACATTCATATTATTTAATATACTTAGAAAATTAAAACAACTATTAACAAAATGAACTTAAGATATCTCTATATTTTTACTTACTTTGCATCAATTGAAAAAATATTATTATATATTTATATTCATTATAACATATTGATATTAAGGAGATAACAAACATGAGAAATATAGCGATTTATATAATTAGTATTGCATTAGTTTTTTTGGCAATAATTACTTTTACTTTCTCAAGTAGTACTGATGAAAAGCCTAAGCAAAGTTATTATGAGAATTATAAATCTAATTATAAAATTTATAATCCTCCAATGCCCACAGATATTGATTTTGCAGGCGAAAAAGCTCCTTTGAATATCTATTATGTAAACGAAAAGCTTCAGAAAGAGATTCTAAAAAATACTTATTGGCACTCTAATTCTTTACTCATATTTAAGCGCGCCAATAGATGGCTGCCAATCATAGAACCTATACTTGCCAAAAATAATATTCCCAATGATTTTAAATATCTTGCTATTATAGAAAGCGGCTTAGAAAATGTTGTTTCACCTGCTGGTGCAAGGGGTTTTTGGCAATTTATGCCAAGCACGGCTAAAGAGTATAATCTTACGGTAAATAAGCAAGTTGACGAACGATATAATGTAGAAAAAGCTACTCAAGCAGCCTGTGATTATTTAAATGATGCCCATGATATATTTGGCAACTGGACTCTAGTAGCTGCAGCATATAATAGAGGAATTAGTGGTATAAAAAAACAACTGACATCTCAAAATGTTGATAGCTATTATGGCTTATCCCTAAATTCAGAAACTGGTAGATATGTATATCGTATTCTGGCTATAAAAGCTATTTTTAATCAGCCATCAAAATATGGTTATCAGCTTCGTGAAATAGATTTATACCCTGCTATGGAGACCTATACTGTTAAAGTAGACTCCGCCATTACTTCATGGGGTAATTTTGCAAAACAAAATAATATTTCCTATGGAATGCTTAAAGAACTAAACCCTTGGCTGAGAAGTTCAAAACTATCAAATGAAAAAGGAATAGTATATGAAATTGCATTACCATTAGAAAATATGAGCAATTACGAAGCCCTAAAGCGTAATCTAAAAGATATATTGGGAATTTTTGGCGAAGAAAAATAGGATAATTAATGGCAAATGACGATTTATTAGTAGTAGAAGGTGCTAGAGTGCATAATCTTAAGGATATAAACATAAGTATTCCCCGCGAAAAGCTTGTAGTTATTACTGGGCTAAGTGGTAGTGGTAAGTCTAGCTTAGCATTCGATACTATATATGCCGAAGGACAAAGACGATATATGGAAACCTTTTCGGCCTATGCTCGTCAGTTTATTGGAAATATGGAACGCCCCGATGTTGATAAAATAACTGGTCTTAGTCCCGTAATTTCAATAGAGCAAAAAACTACCAATAAAAATCCACGTTCAACTGTTGGTACTGTTACCGAAGTATATGATTTTCTACGACTGCTATATGCCCGTGTAGCTGATGCTTATTCTTATAATACTGGTAAGAAAATGGTGCAATACACCGATAAGCAGATTATTAAAAGAATAACCACCGATTTTAAAGATAAAAAGTTGCTACTTCTTGCGCCTTTAGTAAAAGGTAGAAAAGGCCATTACCGTGAGCTTTTTGAGCAACAACGCAAGCAAGGTTATAGCAGAGTTAGAGTTGATGGTGAATTAAAGGAAATTGAGTTCGGAATGAAACTCGATAGATACAAAACCCATGATATTGAGCTTGTTGTAGATAGAATAAAAATAAGCGATGGTATAAATAATAGGCTTTCAAAATCGATAGAGCAAACAATGACTGCCGGCAAAGGCATGCTATTGGTTATGGACTACGACACTGAAGAAGTTAGGCATTACAGCAGAAATTTAATGTGTATTGATACCGGAATAGCGTATCAACAGCCTGAACCAAATAATTTTAGCTTCAACTCACCATATGGCGCTTGTCCTAATTGCAATGGAATTGGTTTCCTTAATGAAATTGATATTAATAAGATTATTCCTAACAATAAATTAAGTATCGCAAAAGGGGGAATTGAGCCCATAGGAAAGCAAAAGAAAGCATGGATTTTTCAGCAAATAGAAGCCATTGGCAAAAAATATAATTTTGACCTTGATACAATAATTAAAGATATTCCGAAAGAAGGAATTGATGCCATACTATATGGCAGTAAGGATATTGTAGAAGTAAAAAATAATTACTTAGGTGTTACAAATACTTATAAGATTAATTTTGAGGGAATTATAAACTTTGTAAAAAAACAAAAAGAAGAAAATGCTAGTAATAGTGCAAAGAAATGGGTTGGTAAATTTACCAATGAAGTAGTTTGTAGCGAATGCAAAGGTGCTAGGCTAAAGAGAGAATCCCTTAATTTCAAGATAGATAACAAGACTATCAGCGAGTTAGCAGAAATGGATTTAATACAGCTTAACGAGTGGATAAATAT
>JAOZPM010000056.1:0-1702 GCA_029932765.1 Bacteroidales bacterium
GGTAAAAACATTCAATTAAAAAAATCTGATGCAGGAATATACAAGATTTCAAGTCCAGCATTAACAATTATTGATTTAATTCATCATCAAACAAAACTAGGTGGTATTAACAGAATACTTTCGGTTATTGAAGAACTGTCAGAAGAGTTAAAAGAATCGGATTTAATTGAACTCTTAAACTGGTATCCGTATAAAAGCACATTACAAAGGTTTGGTTTTTTGTTAGAAGAGCTTAAAATTAATGAAGAATTTCAGGAATTAATATTCAAGCAATTAAAAGAAATACGCTTCTTTCCTGTTTTACTTAGCCCAAAGTCAAATACAAAGCCTGGAGCTGTTAATAATAGATGGAAAGTGGATGTTAATGTAAAATTAGAAGATGATTTATGATTCCAAGACCAGATATAGCAAAATGGCAACAATATGCTCCATGGAGAGAGTTTGCACAGGTTGAGCAGGATTTAATTATTTCCAGAACTTTGGTGGAAATTTTCTCTGATGGTTTTTTAAGAGAAAATCTCGCCTTTAGAGGTGGGATGGCTTTGCACAAATTATATCTAAATCCTGCTCCCCGATATTCAGAGGATATTGACTTAGTTCAAATTAAAGCTGGACCTATTAAACCTATAATGGAACGACTCAAAGAAGTTATTACCTTTTTTGAAGAACCAAGAAAAACACAAGTAAAAGGTCACGGTGCTAAAGCATTATATCGTTTTACATCTGAATACGAAGAAATACGATTACGGTTAAAATTAGAGATTAACTGTAAAGAGCATTTTAATGTATTGGACTGGGTGGATTTTCCTTTTGAAGTTGAAACTGAATGGTTTTCAGGAAAAACAGCAATAAGAACATATAGCATTAATGAACTATTGGGAACAAAACTGAGAGCACTTTACCAAAGAAGTAAAGGACGAGATTTGTTTGATTTGAACTATGCCCGACTACATACAGAATTAAACTTTGACGAAATAATACAGTGCTTTAAAGAATATACAACTTTTGCGACAGGAAATAGACCGCCAAGTAAAAAAGAGTTTCTATTAAACATCGAAGAGAAAGAAAATGATATAGCTTTTACAGGGGATATGGAAGCTTTATTAAGGCCTGGTATATCATATAATCAGAAAGAAGCTTTTGAGTGGTTAAAAACAGAATTAATTGAAAGGATATAATTGAACAATCTAATATCAATAATAAGATCCATTAGAAACAACACGAGAAAAGATGAAAGAGTTGATGGTGATACATAGCTCTTGCACCTTCACCCACTGAGGCACAAGCTATTAGTACCATAAGAAGTGTATTTATGAAAATATAGCCTATTTAACAGAGCGCTTTTGAACTTGCAAGAGCAACAAGAATACATACAAATAAAAAATGTTCCTGCACTGTTTGTACGCTCGATATAACAAAAAGTCCGTAATAACGGACCTTTTTAGGAAAATAATCCAAATGTAACACATTAAAGTCCGTAAGAAAAACCTATACCAGTAAAATTAGTACTAATAATAGGCATAGCTTTAAGTTTGCAATGATTTTGATTTACCACAAATGTACCAATGGCATAACCTAAAGCTCCACCTATTAATACATCAGAGCTCCAATGTTTGTTAGAGTACATACGCGAAGCACCTTCTAATACTGCTAAACTATATGCAACAACAGGCACCCAAATCGTTTCCTTATAATGAGTACC
>JAOZPM010000056.1:1802-9138 GCA_029932765.1 Bacteroidales bacterium
TTCTTTAAAATATTTTGCGTCAACTCTACAATTAGTAATTGTATCAGCCGAATTATCCTGAGAGAATCCATTTATAATAATAAGGAAAGAAAGGAGTAATAAGGATATGCGCATTATATTTATTGGTATTAGTTACAAAAGCGAAGATAGTTTAAAAATGTAAATAATAAAATTTTGAAATATTACTCAAACTTCTTAGCCTCTTCCCAATACACATCCATTTCAGAAAGGCTCATCTCGTCAATTGTTTTACCTGCTTTTGCAGAGGCTTGCTCCAAGTATTGAAAACGCTTAATAAATTTTCGATTGGTTTTCTCTATAGCTTCGTCTGGATTAACACCAATAAATCTACCATAATTTACCAAAGAGAATAACAAATCGCCAAACTCGCCTTCAATTTTATCTTGTGACTTTCCCGATTTTACCTCATGCTGTAGTTCGCCAATCTCCTCTTCTACTTTCTCCCAAACCTGCTCAGGCTTCTCCCAATCAAAACCAACACCTTTTACTTTTTCTTGTATTCGGATAGCCTTAATAAGCGGCGCCATGGAATCTGGAACTCCTCCAAGGACAGATTTTTTACCTTCTTTAAGCTTTAGTTTTTCCCAATTACGTTTTACCTCTTCGGCATCAACCACCGTAACATCACCATAAATATGCGGATGGCGAAATATTAGTTTTTCGCTAATGCCATTAAGAACATCCGTTATATCAAAAGCACCCTTCTCACTCCCTATTTTAGCATAAAAAATAAGGTGGAGCATTATATCCCCAACTTCCTCTTTCACACCTTGTATATCACCTTTCAGAATTGCATCTGACAATTCATAAGTTTCTTCAATAGTTAAGTAACGCAAGCTTTCTAAAGTTTGCTTCATATCCCAAGGGCAACCTTTGCGCAGGTCGTCCATAATATTCAATAATCGCTCAAATGCTTTTAATCGTGGATCCATAATTTATGAATTAAAAAAAGGTTCAATTTTTATATTTAAACCTTTAGAAAATTTTGTCATAATTTTTGGCTACGCCGTCAAAAATTCCGCCAAAATTTATTATATTTATTAATAAATGCCCAACCCTAAAGGGCTGGGCTATTAAATCTAATTATATTGTTTAATCTTTAGCAAAAAACGTTAAAGATAAGGTTTTGAAGTTATTTAAATCAGGAGCCCCGACGATAATAGTCGGGATGACTGTTTAAAATAACGCAATATTTGACGTTTTTTCGCAAAGATTAATACGCTTTTGCAAAAACAACCCTACCTTTAGAAGGCTTACCGGTATAGATACAAACTCCCTCTTCAGAATCTTCGTAATCCAATGGAATACTACGGATAGTTGCTTTTGTTTCGTCTTTGATCTTATTTTCAGTCTCGCTAGTACCATCCCAATGAGCCATCACAAAACCACCTTTATTTTTTATAATATCTTTAAATTCATCCCAAGTGTCAACACTATTAGTATTGTCTTCTCTAAATTTTAGAGCTCTCAAATACAGACTTTCTTGTATTTCTTCCAATAAGTCTAGCACCTTTTCTTTAAGGCCTTCCATAGCAGTAAACTCTTTGCTAAGAGTATCTCTACGAGCAAGTTCAACAGTACTATTTTTCAAATCGCGTGGCCCAATAGCTATACGTAAAGGCACACCTTTGAATTCCCATTCGGCAAATTTATAACCTGGTTTTTGAGTATCTCTATCGTCAAGCTTAACTCTAACACCAACTCTTTCAAGTTCTTTCTTTATCTCTTTACCTTTCTCAATAACAGCAATACGCTCTTCATCTTTACGATAAATTGGTACAATTACCACCTGATGTGGAGCTAGTTTAGGAGGCAGAACAAGTCCGCTATCATCAGAATGCGACATTATTAAACCACCAATTAGGCGAGTCGAAACTCCCCATGATGTTGCCCATACATGTTCTAATTTATTTTCTTTGCTCAAATATTTAACATCAAAAGCTTTCGCAAAATTTTGACCCAAGAAGTGAGAAGTACCCGCTTGAAGAGCTTTACCATCTTGCATAAGTGCTTCGATACAGAAAGTCTCCAAAGCGCCTGCAAAACGCTCATTTTCAGTTTTCACACCTTGTAATACAGGCATAGCCATAAACTCTTGAGCAAAAGTTGTATAAACACCAAGCATTTTTTCTGCCTCTTCAATTGCTTCTGGCTTAGTAGCATGAGCAGTATGACCTTCTTGCCATAAAAACTCAGCAGTACGAAGAAATAATCTAGTTCTCATTTCCCAGCGAACGACATTTGCCCACTGATTTACTAAGATAGGAAGATCTCGCCAAGACTTTACCCATTTACGATAAGTATCCCAAATAATGGTTTCACTAGTAGGACGAACAATTAATTCCTCAGTTAATTTAGCATCTGGATCAACAATAATTTTACCATCCTCATCATTTTTTAATCTATAATGAGTAACCACCGCACATTCCTTAGCAAAACCAGCAACATGTGCTGCTTCTTTACTAAAAAAAGATTTGGGAATAAATAATGGAAAATAAGCATTCTCATGCCCCGTGTCCTTAAACATCTTATCCAATGCAGCTTGCATCATCTCCCATATTGCATATCCATAAGGTTTTATAACCATGCTTCCTCTTACAGCAGAATTCTCTGCTAAATCAGCCTTTAATACAATATCATTGTACCATTTAGAATAATCTTCTTCTCTTGTTGCAAAATCTTTAGCCATACTTATTTTTGGTATAGTATTTGTTAATTGTGTAATCGAATCAATTCAATTGCAAAAGTAAATAATTATAAATAGTCATTGATGACTATTTTTAAAATAAATAAAGAGCCCAATTATGAAAAAAACGTACAATATTTTAGCCCTAATCGCACTGATAGCTATGTTTTCGTCGTGCGCATCTACACAATATGACTCGGCAGCATACGAGGACGACTCTTTTTATAATCCATTTCGCGAAACTCGCCTTGCCAAAAAACAAGAAAACCAACAAAATAAATTGGATAAAACAAATAAGCAAATTGCCGCTTATAACGATGGTGAAGAAGCAAATGTTGCCATTACAGATAATGTAGGCGATGAATATGCTGTTTCTGAAAGCAATTTGAATGATGATTATTATGACTATGAATATTCTGAAAGAATAAAGAGATTTCATAGTGATGATACTATAAATAGAGATTATTACGACGAATACTATACTTCATCTACAGGTTCTGACATTTATATTACTAATGTATATCCAGATAATAACTACGGATGGAACTCTGGCTTGTCATTTGGAATGAGCTTTGGTATGGGTTATGGTTATGGTTATGGCTACCCATATTACGGTAACCCATATTATGGTTATGGTTATCCATATTATGGAGGAGGCAGTTACTGGGCTGGTTATAATAATGGGTATTATGATGGATACTATAATGGTTCGGGAGGATATTACTCTGACTATGGTAATGGAGGCTATTATGGCAATAGCTCTGGTAATTATTATGGCCACCGAAACAGTACAAGTACAGGCGGTAGCTCTGGAAGTAGAGCTCCAAAAAATAATTCAACCGGATCAGACAATGGTCGCTCAGGTAAAGGTTCTAGTTCAACTGCAAGTTCATCTCCTCGATCAGCTCAGGCAACTACAGTAATTGGAGCAACAAAAGTTAGCAATACTAATGTTCCTTCAAGGTCAACAAAAGGAAGCAACTCTCTTTCAAGCTCTAGAGCGTCAAGTAAAACTTCTAAAACAGCAGATATTAGCACTAAAAGCAATGCTATTCCAAAATCAAGAGCATCATATAGCGCTGGCTCTAAAGCTAATTCTTCAAATGCTAAAACATATGCTAAACCTCGACAGTATAATACTTCAAGTTCTACTGCCAGTAAAAGAGGTTATTCTAAAAGCACTTCTAGAAGTAGCACTTCAAGTGTATCGCGTCCTTCTTCTACTTCTACAACACGCAATAATGCTAGTAGAAGTTCAAAAAGTTATACTCCTTCTAGAAGCAGTAATAGTAGAAATAGTTATAGCACACCACGACAAAGCTCAAAGCGTGCTTCGTCAAGCACTAAATCTTCTAATAGCAGATCGTATACTCCTTCAAGAAGTAGCAATAAAAGCTATCAGCCGTCAAGTAGTAAAAGTTCATCAAAAAGTAGCTATTCCGCACCATCTTCTTCAAGTAGGAGTTCATCTGGAAGCAGCAGCACTAGGTCAAGTTCATCAAGCTCTTCTCGTTCGTCATCAGGAGCTCGTCGTAAGTAATATTATTAAAAAGTATATAAAGATATTTAATATAAAACTAAATTATGAAACGAACATGACAAAATTTAATCTTAATATGACCCACAGGGACATGATTAAAATTTGTCTTGAGAGTTCCATATCACCGAATTAATAAATTTTAAACATATGAAACGAACATGACAAAATTTAATCTTAATATGACCCACAGGGGCATGATTAAAATATTGTTATGTGACTACACCTGCCTGCGGTAGGCAGGTATCACCGAATTAATAAATTTTAAACATATGAAACACTATATATTACTTTTATTTACACTTATCATTTATTCTACAACTTCAGCACAAAATGAGGTTGACATACTTAGGTACTCACAGTATCAAATTGGGGGCACCGCACGATCTATTGGTTTTGGAGGAGCATTAGGCACTTTAGGAGCTGATTATACTTCAGTATCTATTAATCCTGCTGCAATTGGTTTATATAGAAAATCTGTATTTAGTATTACACCAACAGTATATTTTGCAAATGTAGATGCAAAAATGGGGGATAATACTACAAGCGGCTTTAAGGATAATTTTAATTTAAACAGTTATGGACTTGTGTTTGTAACACAAACTGGATCTAAAAATGGTTGGAAAGCTTTACAATTTGGTATTGGTGTAAATAGAACCAATAATTATAACCACACAACAAATATAATTAATGATAATAAAGAAACGTCATTAATGACAGACTATATTCAACAAGCAAATGGTACACATCCTGATGATCTTGATCCTTTCTCCACTGATTTGGCATGGTATAATTGGCTAATTGACACAATTCAAGGTGGAAATAACACATACTTTAGTGATATCGAAAACGGAGGAGTCCGTCAAGAATTAAAGAAAAGAAACTGGGGGTCAGTAAATGAAATGGCTCTTAATTTTGGAGGATCATATAATGATGTATTCTATATAGGTGCTGGAATAGGATTTCCTTTTGCAAGGTTTTTTGAAGAATCGGAATACTCAGAATTTGATGCCGCTGATACTATTCCTTATTTTAATAGTTTCATTAGAGATGAGTATATTGAAACTCATGGTAATGGTGTGAATTTAAAGATTGGAATTATAGTTCGACCAACAGGATTTTTAAGAATAGGACTTGCTTTCCAATCTCCTACTTGGTATAATATGAATGACACATGGAATACTAAGATAACACGATATTGGGATGATGGCACTAATGATAAAAAATCGTCGCCACGAGGTGAATATAATTACGACTTAACTACACCAATGAAACTTAACGGTAGCTTTACTTTAACCATAGCACGTTTTCTATTAATAAGTTCGGATATAGATTACGTAAACTATAGTTCTGGTAGACTAAGTGCAAGAGATTATGATTTTTTTGACGAAAATGCTAAAGCAAGAGATAGCTATAAATCAACTGTAAATCTTAGAGCAGGAGCTGAAATTAGATTAAGACCTCTATCCTTTAGAGTTGGATTACAAAGATATGGCAATGCATATAATGACGACATTAATAGTAGTGTAAAATATATTGCAAGCGCCGGACTAGGCTATAGAACTAGAGACTTCTTTCTTGACTTAGCTTACTCATATTCAATTAATAGTAGTGATTATTATATGTATAATCCAGACTTAATTGATGCTGCTAGTTTAGAGATAAAAGAAAACAGAATAGCCTTAACGGCGGGATATAAATTCTAGAAGAATACTCAATATTTCTAAAAGAAAGCTTTATTATCAATTAATAATGATAATAAAGCTTTCTTTTTTTTGAATAAATTTTCATTAACTTTGTGGCAACCTAAACACATAGTCATGCGCAAATTATCAAACAACGAACTTAATAGAGTTTCCGTTGAACAATTTAAGAACTCTAAGAAAATTCCTCTCACTATCGTTCTCGATAATATAAGAAGCCTATCAAATGTAGGTTCTGTTTTTAGAACTGCCGATGCTTTTATTATTAAAGAAATTATTCTTTGTGGAATTACGGCAAAGCCCCCGCACAGAGAAATCCATAAAACTGCTCTTGGCGCCACCGAAAGTGTTGATTGGCGTTATTTTGAGCATACTATTGACGCTGTAAAAGAACTACAAAGAGATAATGTAATAGTATATGCAATAGAGCAGGCCGATGAAGCAGAAATGCTTGATAATTTTGAGTTTAAATTTGATCAACACATTGCATTAATATTAGGAAACGAGGTTAAAGGAGTTCAACAAGAAGTGGTTTCCTTAGCTGATAGCTGTATTGAAATTCCTCAGTTTGGAACAAAGCATTCTCTAAACATATCCATTACTGCAGGAATAGTTATTTGGGAAGTATTTCAGCAATTTCAAAAAAACCTTACTTAAGAAATTAGCTACTTACTTTTTTATTAATTCTTCTAAGGCTTCAGTATAGTAATATCTATACTCACCACTATCACCAGAGTATATTAGATAGGCATCTAATTCATTATGCTCAGATAAAAACGATTTAGTTTTTTCCAAGCCCATAACCATAAAAGCAGTTGCATAAGCATCTGCCTCTGCAGTAATAGAAGACAACACTGTTACACTAAGCAACCTCGATGCAATTGGGAATCCCGTATGTGGACTTATTGTATGAGCATACTTAATTCCGTCCTTTTCATAAAACTTACGGTAATTACCAGATGTGGCCATTCCTTTATTACTAAGTTCCAAAATAGCCGTTAGGTTTTCGCCATAAGTAGCGTTTTCAATTGGTTTTTCAATCCCAACACTCCATTTTTTGTCAATGTCTTTGAATTCACTACAGTAAATTTCGCCACCAATATCCACAAGATAGCTAGATATTCCTTTATCTTCTAAAAAACTACAAACAACATCCACAGCATAACCCTGAGCAATAGCATCATAATCTAGCTGCAACCTACTATCAGTTTTAATTATCTTTCCCTCTATTAAAGAAACTTTTTTATAACCTACAAATTGTAAAATACTATCTACTAAAGACGAATCCATTTCTTCAGCTTTAACAGAACCAAAACCCCAAGCTTGAACTAAGGGACGTACAGTAATGTCAAAATCGCCATTGGTTTCCTTAGAAATTCTTTGCGCAAT
>JAOZPM010000056.1:9238-17688 GCA_029932765.1 Bacteroidales bacterium
CTAATACAAATGCAATTAAAATAACAATATAAGCGCGTATCATAAACTATGATTATTAAGAAATAATTAATACTGTAAAAATAAACAAAAAAAAAGGACAGTTCAATACTGAACTATCCTTTAATATACGTTTTTCGATTAAAAGAAAACTATTTATCTTCTTTCTTATCTTTAGCTTCAGCCTTTGGAGCTTTTTTAGCTACTGCTTTTTTAGGGGCTGCTTTAGCTTTAGTTTCTTTCTTCTCAGCCTTAGGAGCTTCAACCTTAGCTTCTGCCTTTGGAGCTTCAACTTCAGTCTTTGGAGTTTCTTTAGCCTCAACCTTTGGAGCGTCAACTAGAAGGTCAGCTTTTTTCTTACCACCTCTACGGCGAGTAGATTTCTTAGCTTTAGCTACAGTTTTAGTTGCCATATTTTCGTTATAGTCAACTAATTCAATAATACACATCTCTGCATTATCTCCAAGTCTATTTCCTGTTTTCAAGATACGAGTATAACCACCATCTCTTTCGGCAATCTTTGCAGATACTTCGCGAAACAGCTCTGTTACAGCGTGCTTATCTTTAAGTTTACGGAAAACCATACGTCTAGAGTGAGTAGTATCAGTCTTAGATCTTGTTATTAATGGCTCAACAAAAAGTCTTAAAGCTTTTGCTTTAGCAACAGTTGTTTTAATTCGTTTATGAACAATTAAAGAAGAAGCCATATTTGCTAACATAGCGCGTCTATGTGAAGCTGTTCTTCCTAAATGGTTAAATTTTTTCTTATGTCTCATTTTATTTATTCCTTATCCAATTTATATTTGGTAACGTTCATACCAAAATTCAAATTCTTAACTTTCACCAATTCCTCTAATTCAGTAAGAGATTTCTTACCAAAGTTACGGAATTTTAATAAGTCACTTTTATTAAAAGCAACTAACTCACCTAGAGTATCAACCTCTGCAGCTTTCAAGCAATTTAATGCACGAACTGAAAGATCAAGGTCAACAAGACGAGATTTTAGTAGTTGGCGAACGTGTAGTGTATTCTCATCAAACTCTTCACTTATATTCTCCTCATCAGACTCAAGAGTAATCTTATCGTCAGAAAATAACATAAAGTGCTGAATTAAAATCTTAGCGGCTTCTTTAAGAGCTTCAATAGGCTCAACAGAACCATCTGTATCAATCTCTATTACAAGCTTTTCGTAATCGGTTTTTTGTTCTACTCTAAAATCCTCTACATTATACTTTACGTTAATAATAGGGGTATAAATAGAGTCGATAAATATAGTACCAAGAGGTGCTGTAATTATCTTATTCTCTTCAGCAGGAATATATCCACGACCTTTTTCAATGTTCAACTCAATATTAAGTTTAACATCGGTATTCATGTGACATATTTCCAATTCTGGATTTAAAACCTGGAAACCTGATAAGAATTTATTAATATTTCCAGCGGTAAAAGTATCTTGATTATTGATACTGATAAGTACCTTTTCGTTCTCGTAAGAATCGATTTGGCGCTTAAATCTTACTTTCTTAAGATTTAAAACTATATCAGTAACATCTTCAATAACACCTTCGATAGAAGCAAACTCTTGATCAACTCCTTCAATTCTGATACTCGTAATTGCGTATCCTTCAAGAGAGTTTAACAAAATTCTTCTAAGTGAGTTACCGATTGTCATACCATATCCTGGCTCTAGTGGACGAAACTCAAAGATACCTTTGTGTTGATCCGACTCAATCATTATAACTCTATCTGGTTTCTGAAATGCTAATATAGACATCTAATATGATTTTAATTATTCGACAAAGTATTATTTAGAATACAATTCCACGATAAGCTGCTCATTGATTTTTTCAGTGATATCAGCTCTATCAGGGTAATGATTAAACGTTCCCTCTAATTTATCACTATTCCAATCCATCCAAGGACAAGATTTTGGTGACGATAAAGAGTCAGTTATAACTTCTAATGATTTCGATTTTTCACGAATTCCTATAACGTCACCAGCACGTAATGAGTAACTAGGAATATTCACTAGTCCACCATTAACTGTAATATGACGGTGCGATACTAACTGACGAGCAGCAGAACGCGTTGGAGCAATCCCTAAACGGAATACAGAGTTATCTAAACGAGCCTCGCATAATTGCAATAGCACTTCACCTGTAATACCATCTTTCTGGTTTGCTTTCTTAAATAAGTTTCGGAATTGCTTTTCTAGAATACCATATGTGTACTTTGCTTTTTGTTTTTCTTTAAGCTGTGTACCGTATTCTGAAAGCTTCTTACGACGACGAGAGTTTCCATGTTGTCCTGGAGGATGACTCTTCTTATCGTAGGTTTTATCCGGACCATAAATAGTCTCGCCAAATTTTCTAGCGATTTTTGTTTTGGGACCAATATATCTAGCCATGTCTTTGTTTTTTTCTGATTAACTAATAATACTTATACTCTTCTGCGCTTAGGAGGACGGCATCCATTATGAGGAAGCGGTGTCTTATCCATAATTTCAGTAACCGTAATTCCTGAATTATTAATTGCTCTGATTGCAGATTCACGACCTGATCCAGGTCCTTTTACAAATACTTTTACTTTGCGCAAGCCTAAATCATAGGCTACTTTAGCGCAATCTTCTGCGGCCATTTGCCCAGCATAAGGTGTATTTTTCTTAGAGCCTCTAAAACCCATTTTTCCAGCTGAAGACCAAGATATTACTTGACCTGCAGTATTTGTTAAGGAAACAATGATGTTATTAAAGGAGGCGCTAACATAGGCATGGCCTGCGGCCTCTACCTTTACAGTCTTTTTCTTAGCTGACTTACCTTTTTTTACGTTCTTTGCCATAATGCTACTAATTCTTAAGTTTTTTTATTTAAACTTTAACCCTTACTTATCGAGTCACTTTCTTCTTTCCGGCGATTGTGACTTTCTTACCTTTACGAGTACGGGCGTTGTTTTTAGTGCGTTGACCACGTAGAGGTAATCCGACACGATGACGTATACCACGGTAACAACCAACATCCATTAATCTCTTAATGTTCATAGCGGTTTCGCTGCGAAGCTCTCCCTCTACTGTAAAGTTATCACCAATATACTCACGTATCTTCTTTTGTTCTTCGTCGGTCCATTCTTCCACATTTCTGTGAACATCAACACCAACTGCTCCTAAAATTTTCTGGGCAGTGCTGCGACCTATTCCGAAGATATAAGTCAGTGCAATTTCGCCTCTTTTTTTGTTTGGGATGTCTACTCCCGCGATTCTAGCCATCGACTTTAAATTTAAATGGTTACTATTATAATTACTATTTACTATCCTTGACGCTGTTTATGCTTAGGATTTTTCTTGTTGATAACATAAAGACGACCTTTACGGCGAACCATTATATCATCTTCAGTTCTCTTTTTTATAGATGCTCTTGTTTTCATTATATAATTGTTTTATTATTTGGCAGCTCTATCAAAAATTATTCCAATATTACTCCCAATTAATTATTTATATCTAAATGTTATTCTTCCTTTTGATAAATCATAAGGAGAAATTTCTAATTTCACTTTATCTCCTGGCAATATTTTAATATAGTGCATTCTCATCTTTCCTGAAATATGCGCTATTAAAACATGTCCATTTTCGAGTTCTACACGAAACATTGCGTTTCCTAAAGACTCAATAACAGTTCCGTCTTGCTCTATCGATACTTGTTTTGCCATTATTATCTTATATTATTATTAATTTTCAAAACTTCTTCAATATACTCATAAGTAGACAAAAACTCTGGTTTTCCAGCTTTCACAACAACTGTGTGCTCAAAATGTGCTGATGCTTTCTTATCACGTGTAGTGATCGTCCATCCATCATTACCTTGAACTACGTTTTTCGTTCCTGCATTTATCATTGGCTCTATGCAAATTACTAAATTCTCAGGTAATTTTTTACCTGTTCCTTTTCTACCATAATTAAACACCTCAGGGCTTTCGTGCAAATTCTTGCCTATACCATGACCTACCAAATCTCTAACAACTGAATAACCAAAACTTTCAACATGGCTCTGAATTGCTGCACCAATATCTCCAACTCGTTTCCCCAATACTGCTTGTTCGGCACCAAGGTATAACGAATCTTTGGTTGTTTGCTGCAATTTAATTACCTCATCACTACATTCACCTATAGCAAATGAATAAGCATAATCGCCATAATATCCATTCATATAAGTTCCGCAATCTATTGAGACTAAATCGCCATCTTTAAGTTCTCTTTTACCAGGTATTCCATGAACTACTTCTTCATTAATAGAAATACATAAAGTACCCGGAAAGCCACCATAGCCAAGGAAACCAGGAATTGCACCATTATCTCGAATAAAGGTCTCTGCCAATTTGTCGATATCTATAGTTTTAACACCAGGTTTCAATATTTTAGCTACTTCAGCTAATGTTTTGCCAACAAGTAATGAACTTTGTTTTAATAATTCTATTTGTTCGAGTGTTTTAACAATCATCTTTTATAGAGTATTACATTCCACCCATTCCACTAACATTCATCATGTTATTAGAACGACCTTTAATTCTACCAGATTTAGTTAAACCATCATAATGACGCATCAATAGATGACTTTCGATTTGCTGTAGCGTATCTAATACTACTCCTACTAAAATTAGTAATGAAGTACCACCAAAGAACTGTGCAAACTGTTGATTAATTCCAACTTGGCTTACTAATGCTGGCATAATAGCAACAAATGCTAAGAAAAATGAACCAGGAAGAGTAACTCTTGAAAGAATAACATCTAAAAAATTCGCAGTTGCTTTTCCAGGCTTAACACCAGGAATAAAACCACCATTTTTCTTTAAATCTTCAGCAATTTGCTTAGGGTTGATAGTTATTGCGGTATAAAAATAAGTAAAAATTACAATCATTATACCAAATGTAGCATTATACCAAAATCCATTAAAGTTAGAAAATGCAGAAGCAAACCAACTCATCTCTTCAGATTGAGCATAACCAATCAAAGTGATTGGCAGCATCATTATTGCTTGCGCAAAAATGATTGGCATTACACCAGCAGCATTAACTTTAAGAGGCACATATTGACGAACACCACCATATTGTTTATTTCCTACAACACGTTTAGCAAAGTTAATTGGTACTCGTCGTGTTCCCTGCACTAATAATATAGTAATGAGAATAACTAGAACCAAGAAGACCATTTCTGCTAAGAACATGACTAAACCACCAGTTGCGCCAGAAACTTTAGATGAGAATTCTGCAACTAAAGCCATAGGTAAACGAGCAATAATACCAATCATAATGATTAGTGATATACCGTTTCCAATACCTTTGTCAGTAATTCTTTCACCAAGCCACATAACGAACATAGTACCAGCAATTAGAATAACTACCGAAAGTACATAGAAGAATACAGGATGTGATGCGTATAAAGGAACAGTCTCAAAAGTTTGACCACCAGCATTATAATACTTACCTAAAGTATTAAGCATATTAGCGATATAACCTGGAGCCTGAAAACCCACGATCACTACTGTTAAGAAACGTGTAAACTGACTTATTTTTTGACGTCCACTTTCACCTTCTTTTTGCAATTTTTGGAAATAAGGCACAGCCATTCCTAATAATTGAATTACGATGGAAGCAGTAATATATGGCATAATACCTAGGGCAAAAATTGAAGCATTAGAAAAGGCTCCACCCGAAAACATATTAATAAGTCCTATTAAACCATCTTGACCTTGTTGTTGTAGAGCCTCTAGACCACGAGGGTCAACTCCAGGTAATACAACATAGGCACCTAGTCGATAAATCAAAATAAGAGAAAGAGTAAGGATAATACGGTTACGTAGCTCCTCAATTTTCCATATATTCTGTAATGTTTCTATAAATTTCTTCATTAGTATAAAAAAGTGTTGTTATTACAATTTTGTTGCAACACCACCAGCAGCTTCAATAGCTTTTTGGGCAGTGGCAGTAAAAGCATGTGCATTAATTTCTACTTTAGCTTTAAGCTCTCCACGACCTAGTATTTTTACGCGGTCATTCTTATGAGCTAAACCTTTAGTTATGAATACTTCGTGATCAAACTTAGTTATACCATCATCAGCTAATTGCTGAATAGTATCTAAATTGATTCCTTGATATTCAACGCGGAAACGATTCTTGAATCCGAACTTAGGCACACGACGATAAAGTGGCATTTGACCACCTTCGAAACCAGCTTTGCGGCTGTATCCAGAGCGAGATTTTTGTCCCTTATGTCCTCGAGTTGAAGTACCTCCACGTGTGGAGCCTTGACCTCTACCGATTCTTTTTCGAGTTTTAATTGATCCCTCTGCTGGTTTAAGACTACTTAAATCCATTATTTTATATCTTAAAAATTATTTACTAAACTTCTTCAATGCTAAGCAAGTGCTTAACACTATCAATCATACCCACCATTTGCGGGCTAGCATCTACAATACGAACTCTGTGCATCTTTTTAAGACCAAGAGCAACAAGAGTACGTTTTTGACGTGCTGGGCGGTCGATACCGCTCTTTACTAATTCTATTCTAAGCTTCTTCATAAACTACGAATTATAACGGGCAAAAATACAATATTTTTACTACCGATTATTAACCATTAAAAACTTTATCAACACTTATACCACGCATATGAGCAACCATCTGTGGGTCACGTAATTGTTGAAGCGCATTGAAAGTTGCTTTAACAACTGAGTGTGGATTGGAAGACCCTTTTGACTTAGCCAAAACATCAGTAACGCCAACACTCTCAAGCACAGCACGCATTGCACCACCAGCTATAACTCCAGTACCCTTAGATGCTGGTTGAATATAAACTCTAGCACCGCTATACTTTCCTGATTGCTGATGTGGTATAGTTCCTTTAAAAATTGGAACATGAATTAAGTTCTTTTTAGCATCATCAACACCTTTAGCGATTGCCGAAACAACCTCACCAGCTTTACCAAGACCGTAACCTACTACGCCATCTTCATTTCCTACAACAACTACAGCCGAAAAACTAAATGTTCTACCACCTTTAGTTACTTTAGTAACACGTTGGATACTAACTAAGCGATCTTTGTAATCAATTTCACTTGATTTTACTCTTTTATCTTTCATATTAGCCATAATCCTTAAAATTTAAGACCTCCCTCTCTAGCACCTTCTGCTAAAGCCTTGATTCTACCATGATAAACATAACCTCCACGGTCGAAAGTTACAATCTCTACTTCAGCCTCTTTGGCTTTCTCTGCTAATAATTGGCCAACTAATTTAGCTTGCTCAATTTTATTAACAACTTTAGAAGCTATATCCTTATCCAAAGAACCAGCAGAAACTAATGTAGTTCCATTACTATCGTCTATGATTTGGCAATAAATTTGCTTATTACTTCTAAATACACTCAATCTTGGACGCTCAGAAGTACCGCTTATTTTGCCGCGGATTCTTCGCCTAATCCTAGATCTCTGAAATGATTTACTTTTACTCATCGTGCTTTATTATATATAATTACTAACTAGCAGCTGTTTTACCTGCTTTCTTACGAATTACTTCACCTAGGTAACGTACACCTTTACCTTTATATGGCTCTGGTTTACGCATTGAACGAATCTTAGCTGCAACCTGTCCTACTAGCTGCTTATCAGCAGATGTAAGTATTACTACAGGTGATTTACCTTTTACTGATTCCGTTTCTACTTTTACTTCTACTGGTATTTGAAAGTAAATATGGTGAGAGTGTCCTAAAGATAGATCTAAAACTTGACCTTGATTAGTAGCACGGTAACCCACACCAACTAATTCTTGTACAATCTTATATCCTTCAGATACTCCAATTACCATATTATTTATTAAAGCACGTGTTAAACCATGCTTTGCACGAGATTCTTTACTGTCTTCTAATCGATTAACAATAACTTGATTCTCTTCTATCTTTATTTCTATGTTCGAATCAATACTTTGTGTTAATTCGCCATTCTTTCCTTTAACAGTTACTTGCTTATCGTTAATGCTAACATCAACACCTGCAGGAATTGTTACTGGTTGTTTACCTATTCTTGACATATTGCTATATATTTGAAAATTAGCTTACGTAACATAAAACCTCACCACCTACTTTGAGTCTGCGAGCTTCTTTATCCGTAATAACACCTTTAGAAGTTGAAATAATTGCAATTCCTAATCCATTAATCACCTTTGGCAATTCTTTAGAGTTAGTATATTTACGTAAACCTGGTTTACTAATACGCTCCATAGAAGTAATTGCTGACTGCTTAGTCTCTGGGTGATATTTTAATGCAATCTTAATATTACTCTTTGCACCTTCATCTACAAACTTATAGCTTAGGATATAACCTTTTGTATACAAAATTTTGGTCATTTCCTTTTTTAAATTTGAAGAAGGCACTTCGACTACTCTATGCTTTGCTTTTACAGCATTTCTAA
>JAOZPM010000172.1:0-4987 GCA_029932765.1 Bacteroidales bacterium
ACTAGGACAAGCTATTGTAAATACTCTTTAATAAAGTTTTTCCACAGGATTGAGTTAATATTAAATACAACTTGGCTGTATTTCTATGGGTAATGTTGTGCTTTACTATATGTAATTAGTGTTAGTTTCTTCATATTTTTAAATTTACTGAGCAAAATAATGAACTAGTATTCTTTAATCCTATTAAGATTAAAATAACTTAACCCAAATTTACATAATAGTTATCATACTTTGACAAATAATCAAGATTATTTCTAAAATATAAGTGTTTATACTTAGAAGACTACGTATAAACACTTAGTGTATTATTATTTGCAAACAACCTCTATGTACAGACACTGAGCTGAATACGATACTTTATAGCTTTTGCGACACTCTTTTCTATATTTTGCTCATTTAATGATTTTTGGTTCATTATTGCCAATATTTAAGTTGGGTATCGTCTTTTCTTAGCTTAAAAATGCTTGTTTTGGGTAGTTGTATATAAAAAGCGAATGATTTTTAGGAATAACAAAATATATGACAAATTGATAATTTATACATGCCTATTTTTATTAAGGCGTCAGAAATTTTCAATTATAATTTACATAATTGAAAATACTAATTCTAAAGCAAGAATGCTTTTTCTCTTAATTAATTACTAACACCTTTTTTTAATAGTACTAATATATTTTCCTATGCGTTTAATATCGTCTCTAACATTAAATAGAGTTATACTGCTCTCAATGGAATCTGTCTCTAAATCACTTAGCTTATCCACTATTAATACTACTTTATCTTTCTTGGTAAAAAACGTTGCAATAAGGCGCATAATACGCTCTGTATCATCCCTATTCATGGTGCTTATATTAATAATAAACAAATCAAAAAAGCACTTATCAACATCTGCGTAGAATAAAATAAATTGCTCAAATTTACTATAAGATTTTACTAAGGAAACTTTCTTCTGTCGTTGTAAATATAGGGTAATACCTTTATTTAATATAGGCATTGGTTCAATTAAAGCTATCTTCATGGGGTCATGGTTTTAGTTTTTATTTCCCACAAAAAAAACGTGGGCCTATTACTTACCTGACTTAAGGCTACCATGGCCACGCACAAATAAGAATAGCCCACGCGTAAGCGCGAGCATATACTTAATTCTTGTGCAATTCAATTGTGGTATTTTAAGTCAAGAATAAAGCTACTGCTCTAATATTTTATTAATGCAAATATACTATTAATAAGTACGTTTTTAATAAGTAATTTTAATTCAATAGCGCATTTATTCACAAATAATCATTTAATACTAATTATTTAAACTATGTATTTTTCTGCAAATTTGTATTTATACCTACATATTACCGTATAAACACCTACGATTAAGGACTTCTATTTAAGTCCTAATTTGCTGTGTTTACAAGAATATACGCATTTTGCATACTGCTTTCCTTCCTAATTATTAAGTTATCTCTCATAAGTTTAATATAATTGCGTGCCATTCGCTCTTTAATATCAAAATGCTCCATTAAATAATCACCTAGTTCCGACGATTGTATTATCGAATTGTTTGCAAATTTGTGTTGCGCAAAGCTTTTTAGCTTACTAATTTTCTTGCTTTGGAAATCTCCTTTTTCCATAAAGCCAATAAACTCATGCTGCTGAATAGAATCTTGCCAAGCAAATTGTATTATGGGAACTGTTAACGGATTTGCTTCACGAAGTTTTATAGCTTTTACAATGCTATTATCTTGGTCTTTATGCTTTTCAACTGATAATATACCTGAAGCTTTTCTCTGTAATTCTGAGCCTAAATGCCCCCTTAATTTTATGCCACTTGGATTCATATGCAAAACACAAATTATTAAAGTATTATATTGATGAGCCATTTGAAAAAGTTTATTTATCAATTCTACAGATTGTTCTTCGTCATTTACACTACTAATTAAATCTGCTATTCCATCAATTACAATAAGGTGTATTCCGTTAAATTCGTAATAAAACTTATCTACACTTTCAATGATAGTTTTAAAACGCTCCTTTCTGTTCAAAGCCACTAGGCTATAAGCCTTAAACCATTCTGGTAAATCATTTATTGCAGCACGTCTTTTTACACTGTCGATATTTTTATGTAGCTGCACTATAGATTGCTCTGTATCAAACATTACAACAGCCTGCGAGTTTGCATTATCGTTAATTATTACTCCAAGTGTATCAATATCATCTTTCATAGGATTTAAACAGCCAGATATAATTGCAGCAACAAAATTTGATTTACCACTTCCTTCCGTTCCAGTTATGCCAATAATGTTTCCTGGGCTTCCTATACTCGACTCATTTATACTCAAAATAGAAGGCTGTATCTTTGGAGGATTATTAAGATTCACTTCACAAGTTTTTAAGGTATTAATTGTATTTATGTAAGTTTTATTAAGCTCATTTACAAATAATTGCAATAAGTCACCTTTAGAATTTCCTAAATTGAAAAAATCAGAAATATCTTTCTCATTTTTTTCACCAGACAATGGAAGTAATAGTTTAAGGAGTCCTAATTGCTTATTTTGATTAACAATTGAATCCATTGATTTTATTCCTGTTTTATCACAATCATAAAGCATTGCAATATGATTAAACCTTTTGGAAAACTCATATAATATTTCTGTTTTAATATTCGCAGTCTCACTATTAAAGCATATCGCATTAAAGCCATTGGCACTTAAACTTAGTACATCCTTTTCTCCTCCAGTGATGAATAGTAAATCATCCTTTAAAGGAAGTTGCTCTAAACCAAATATATAATCAGTTTCTTTCTTTCCTATAAACAAAAATCTCAATTTTGAGAAAGGCCTATAAAGCTTTGTGTAATCATTAAAACAATAAGCAAATATCGGCTGGCTTGAGTTTGAATTTATTGTATAGTTCTTTTTAGAAGACGATATTCCATTAAATGACGCTACTGATTTTACATTGTATTTTCTTAATATTTCGATATTAATACCATACTTACACCAATAATCTATTTCTTGGTTTCTGAAGTTTTGATAATTTATATTTCCAATCTTCTGATTATCATCAAATTTCAATTTTGCTTCAATATTAGCACTTAGTTTTTGCTGTTGGGGTATTTCACTATCTGTTTTTCTCTCAAGCCCTAAAGCTAAATCATTATTAATCAACTGTAATAATGAGAGAAAACTTATCTTACTGTTTAAATCAAATGACCTTAACCTACCTATAAATCCAATACAATCAACTGGTCTTTCATTCTCTCCGAAATCTTTAAATTTATAGCGATTACTATTTTTATCTAAGTAAATATTACAAGAGGGCTTTGAATCATCATAAAATGGGCTTTTAAAGGGCTTTCGTCCACCATCAAAGCTTGCACCAAGGTAGTGTTTAAAAACATCTAAGCCACGGTTAGTTTCACTAAGTAAGTCATTAATATCTATTGAGTTCATGAATTACTATTTTAATAACTATTACTTTCTAAAAACCTTTCAATTTCAGTTACCTTAAATCTATTTTTACGATTATACTTAACTGCTTTTATATCTCCTTTCTTAAGAAGCTTATATATAGTTCGTTTCGAAATATTTAGCATTTGACTAGCTTCATCCATATCCACGAATTTATTTTCTAATTTGGCTTTTTCGTTTACAGCTATCGAAAAATTATACTCAATATTGTTGAGCTTTTTCATAATTGTCTCAAGCACTTTTGAGTCCATTGTAATAAGTTCCATATTGTAAATATTAATTTGTTTGCTGCAAAAATACTTTGCAACAAACAAATTTTCACTCCTGTGGAACTCTTGATGTGTGATTTTAATTAAGCATAAAGTTCTTCTGCGCTGTTTTCAAATACATTAGCAAGCTCTTTTAAAAATGGAGTATTTGCTTTTTTTCGCATTTTGGCTGACCGAAGCACTCCATTTGGGTCTTCTATATTAAAATTAAATATCCAAGAGAATAAATCTACAAGGTTTTTTCTATTAAGTGGTCCTCCTGAACTTACAAACGAATCCGAAGAGAATAATGCGTGTAATAATTCCATAAAATCGGTTTGACTTCGTGCCCACTTTATACTAGGACTTGTATTATTTTCAGGAAATAAAGACAACTTTTTACTAATTCTTATTTTCCTCTTATTTACGATAACTGGCATTACTATTCCTTTAGTTCTAATTCTTTCTAACATTCTCAGTCTATGTTTGAAATAATCTACTAAGCTATTAGCAAGATAAAGTTTTAAATCAAAAAAGTAATTAATCATTTCTATAACTTGATCTTTATACTTCTCTTTTAGCTTAAACGAATTCTCTATTTTTACTGTTCTAATAAAGTCTTTATTAGCATTAAGATAGTTCTTTCTCAGTGCTTTAATTTCAAATTTCATGGATTCTATATACATAATCATTTTGTCAATATCCTTTGCAGCAAGTATTTTTCTGTCAAATTTATATTTGCATCTTTTAATTATTTTTTGAAGATGAGTTTCATAAATATCCAAACTCGCTTGTCCATTAAAACTAATATCAAGTATATATCTTTCTTCAAATAGGGTTATTACTTTTTTTGGCATTTTTCTACCAAAGACTAAATTTGATGTTCTAATTTCATCAATAATTTCACTAATTCTACATTTCATTTATTATTTACTTTTTAGTATATTTTATAAGAATAAAAGGAGCAAATAAAATAAAATAATAAATCGAAATTTTCATTGGCAATTTGGCAATGCTATATAAAAGCATTGCCAATTGCCAGTACTAATTATTGAAAAGAAATAAAAAAAAATGTATTCGGAGCTAAATAATTTTTATATTTACCAAATCAAAAATATTTGGCTAGAGAAGGTCTTTTACTGCCAAATATAAGCAAAATCGTTACCTAAAAGACATGTGCTCTTTGTAAATACATGACATTCATATGATTAGAAGGGTGGTTCGAATCCCTTCCTCTCCGCTGTGGTGAGTATGGAGGATTGCTTTGTGAAATTGTAGAGA
>JAOZPM010000057.1:0-17627 GCA_029932765.1 Bacteroidales bacterium
TTTAGATATTTAATAGCAAGATTGTTTGGACTGAAAATGGGCGTTGATGTTGCTAGAGGTCCAGAAGGTTGGGCTATTTATGTTGTATTTGGATCTGCTTGGTTAAGATAGTTAATCCTTAAAACATCAACAAACTAAACATTTGCATTAAGGATTAGAAAAAAAGCTAATGGGGAATAAAGTTGTGATAGACCTACTGTTTAGTCTTTATTATAAAAATAATAATAGAATTAATATTTTAGAATGGTAATAATAGTTGTTGCATTTAAGCTTTATAAGTATTTAAATAAAAACAAAACTTACAAGGTGAAATAGTCTTTACCAATAACAAACAAGAAAAATTTATTAATCTTTAATTTGTGGAAATTAAAGATTATGTTCTCATTAAAAACAAACCTGCAATAATCAAATTTTAATCTTAATATGAAAAAATTTATACTCATTGTATTTCTTCTATTTTTTATATCTAATTCAATTTCAGCACAAGATAATGAAAATAAACATATAATCACCGCAGCTATAGGGTATTCTTATATTCCTGAGGGGTCATCGCATGGAGAAGCAGTAGCCGATGGTGTTTTTATTCCATCATTGGGCTTAGACTATTTCTACAGAATCTCCCATAAATGGGAGATTGGCCTAATGACAGACTTCGAATTTGGAGAATATCTAGTTTTCAAAAAAGATTTGAATAGAAAAAACGCCATTGTTGTTACTGCTATAGCTTCTTATGCTTTAACTAAATCAATAAACTTATTTGCAGGTGGAGGTTTAGAGTTTGAAGAAAGTCACAACCTTGGAATTGTTAGATTTGGAGGCGAGTATGGTTTTAAATTAAATAAGGGATGGGTTATTGCTCCAGGCTTTTTCTACGATTTTAAGGAGGGCTACGACTCTTGGTCTCTGTCTTTAGCATTCGGTAAAGAATTTTAGTTAAAAAAAGCATAATCAAATTTATTAATAATTATACTCTACCAATATGTATAGGTAGTATACCCATTTATGTGTTTCAATAAAAACTAGTTTTAAAGTATTATGGAGAAGACAATTTACAAGTGCAATAAGGAAAATATTGAAGTGGTGGAAAACTTCGATAATTTGGTAGCAGAGAAAAATAAATCTGATGTTTTTGTTGTAAATATATTGACAAATAATAGAAAAGAAGTTTTCGAAGACTTGAAAGATTTAGGAATACCAGAATCAATATCTGATAAAATGTTAACTCCTGCCGATGGAATAAGGTTTAAACATACTAAAGGAACTCTTTATGGTGAGGTGGCACATTTCTCTTCAAAAGATTATACCTCAGATTATAGTGCTATAATAATTAAAGACAATATCTTAATTATTGTACACAGAAGAGATGAAGTAAATGCTTTAGAGTTTATAGAAACACTTCCTGGCTTATCAGAAAAGATAGAAGGAGATCTTGTTGTCGAATATGTTTTGTATTGGCTACTCCTAGAAATCATATCAGAATATGGTAAATTGATAATGACATCCAGGGAAGAGATAGAAAGTATTGCATTTAATATGGATAAAGAATATGAAAAACATTCATTGGCAGAAATTTCGCAATCTAAACTAGAGCTAGCTTCTCTAGAGATGGTGCTCGATAAACTATATTTTACATTAAGCTTCCCTCCTGCAAAAAACATTATGACTTCGGAAAGTCCGTTTACTAGTACTTTTAATTATCTACTTAAAAATGTAGATATGTTGAAATCGTATATAGATCAAACTCAAGACAGGCTAGACTCATTAAACGACCATTATCAATTAGTAATGCACGACAAAGCCAACAAACGATTGAATTTTTTAACAATCACTCAGGCAATATTTGTTCCGCTAACTCTTGTTGTTGGTATTTATGGAATGAATTTTTCGAATATGCCAGAACTTGGATATAAATACGGATATTTTGTCACTCTAGGGGGTATGTTGCTTATTGCAATTTTATTCCTTACTTATTTCAAAAAAAGAGGTTGGTTTAATTAATCAAAAACTATATTATAAAAACAGATGACTCCTTAATCAGTCTTTGATAAAAATATCAATTCAATCAAGAGCTATTATTAGGTATATTTGTTGTCTAAAATCTAAATAATAAATTATGAACAATACAGAAGAATATTATAATAGAAACATTTATAGTGCATTAAGAATAGGATTTATTGCTTTATTATTGGTTTGGTCATTTGATATCGTTAAACCATTTATAATGCCTGTTTTATGGGGCATAATAATAGCCGTTGCAGTATATCCATTGTTTATTAAGCTGTCGAAAATACTAGGTAATAGAACTAAATTTGCATCAATATTAATAACATTAATAGCTTTAGCCATACTGATAGTGCCATCTGTCCTTTTCATTGAATCAACAATCATAGGTATACAAAATATCGCATCTAAAATGCAAGATGGCACATTAAGTATTCATACTCCTGATAAATCTGTTGCCGATTGGCCTATTATAGGAAATAAGATTTATGACATTTGGCTTTTAGGATCGCAAAACATTGAATCCCTAATTACAAAATTCAGTCCTCAACTTCAGGAATTTGCACCAAAGTTATTGTCAATGGCATCTAGCTTCGGTTCAACAATTTTACTTTTCGTTATCTCAATAATTATATCTGGTGCATTACTTACAAAAGCTGATTCTGCTGAAAAAGCAGCAAAATCAATTTTTAATACATTAATTGGATCCAAAGGCAAAGGCTTTGTAGAGTTATCTGTATCAATAATAAGAAGCGTGGTGCAAGGAGTATTGGGTGTGGCAGTTATTCAATCGGTTATGGCTGGAGTTGGAGTATGGGCAATCGGAATACCCGCTCCAGGCTTATGGGCATTAATAATTCTTTTTCTGGCAATATTACAGTTACCTCCACTATTGATATTAGGTCCTTTAGCAGTATATGTATTCTCAATTGCGGAAACTACTCCTGCTATAATATTCCTAATTTGGAGTATAATAGTAAGTGCTAGCGATGCTTTTCTTAAACCAATATTATTAGGCAGAGGTGTAGATGTACCAATGCTAGCAATATTACTTGGAGCAATTGGCGGCATGATGATGTCGGGAATAATTGGCTTATTTGTTGGCTCAGTAGTTCTTGCTTTAAGTTATAAGGTGTTTCAAGCTTTGTTAGTTGACGATGTTTTAGAAGCAGATATTGAAAAACCTACAGAATCGTAGAAAATAGGCAATATACAAATTAATAATAATGTGCTAATAATAAAATAGCAAGCCCAACAGCTATATCAAGCATTATTATTCATTTACCTATCAACTAATAGGATAAGTATAGATGACTACCACTTCTTATCATCGATTAAAGTTATTAAAACCGTTGCAAGAACCAATATTTTATTCAAATATGAGGCTTCAGATTTTTTAAACCCGCAGGTTACTTTTGTAAAGAGGACTCTAAAAAATCGACAACAGCTTGCCCCGATATACGCATTGGGGAAATAGTTAGATGAAAGATTGGCTTTTATTGCCGAAAACTAAAATTATGCAACGGTCTTAATTATTTCTAATAAATAATAGACTACATAGGCACAATCTCTCCTTTTGTAGTATTATGCCACTATATACAAAGGCTTAATACCCAACTTAAAAATAGTTTTATTACCCCTATTGATTTGATGTTAATATCTCAATAAGCAAAAAAAAAGCCCATCTACCAAGAAAGGTAAATGGGCTATAATCATTCAAGAATAATCAATTATCGAACTATAATCATTTTGAATGTTTTAACTTCACCATCAAAACTTATTGAGTAAAAATAAATTCCTTCGGCATAATTAGTTGGATTTAGTCTAATTATTTGCTTTCCTTGCGAATATGTTTGTTGTTGATTTTCTACAACAGCTCCTAACATATCAACAATTCTAAAATTAATATTTCCTGATTTTGGAAGATAGAACTCAATTTCGGTATTGTTTTTTGCAGGATTAGGTCTGTTCTGCGCAACCATAAATCTATCTCCTTTTGCGTGGTCTATACTAGTCCCTATTACAGTAACACATTTTTGATCATTCACAGGGTCCACATCATTAGCTAATTGTGTAATAGCACAAATAGTATATATTCCTGCAGCTGAGTTGTAGGTTGTTGTAAAAGTATAGGCCGCTGAGTCAAATGGAACAATTGTTCCAGTAAAAGTCTCTATTGCTTGTGAGTTTCCACCTATAAGATATTCCACAGGAACTGAATATAAAGTATCGTTTCCATAATTGTAAATCATAACTTTTACTTGTGTTGCTTGCCCAATTGTAGTTTGCCCAAAAGGAGCTATCATTGAACTAATTCCAGCATCCTGATTTCCAGGTATAGAAAGTATTTGAACACATGCCGAATCATTAAAAATAACCATATCATTACTTAAGTCTGTATAAGCACACAATATATAATCAGTTCCTCCCGAAATATAAGTTGTAGAGAATGTATATACAACTGAAGAGTCTAAAGGCAATACTCCACTCCAAGTTTCATTACTAATTACGTTTCCATTAATACTATAACTAATAGGAATACTAGTTAAAGTATCATTACCGTAGTTTTTCAGCATTACACTTACTGTAGTTACACTACCAGTAATAATTGAATTTGTAGGATTTATTATAGATTCAACACCTGCATCTATTTGCATAGGTGGAATTGTAATTTTAAAATCATCAATAGCCCAACCATCACTACTTAATGGGTTTGTGCCTGAGTTAAAAGTAAAACGCATCTGAAATGAATTTCCAGTATTAAATACACTTGGGTCTAGCTTAATATTAGATTCCGCCCAAGAATAATTACTATGACTCCAAACATGCTTTCCATTAATAGCTTTATTATACCAATTGTTTGAGTTTGGATCACCGTAATATCCAAGAGGTATCCATAAAATGCCATCAAAGGAGTATTCTAATTGGCTATATACATCTAAAGTATTAACATTCATTGTCATCCAAAACTCTAATACAGCAGTATCAGCATATGTTGGCACAATAAGGTATGGTGAATATAAATAATCTTCAGTGCTTGTTGAATGGTTCCCATTAAGGATGGTAGTCCATGCATTTTGTCCACTATGTGTATTTGTAAAGAAACTTGAATTAGGTGTACCTAATTGCCATTGATCAGCTGCATTTGCTGGAAACCATTCATTATTTGCTTCAAAATCATCCGAATAACTTGCAAAAAATGTATTCAAGCCTTTCAAATGAGAACATGCAGTATCATTTGCAGCCTCAGCATCATTTGGCAGCTCAGCAAATACACAAAGATTCTGAAGACCATTGTTAAGAATGTAATTGCTTGTAAATGTAAAACTATCACTTTCAAAAGGAATAAATGTTCCTATTGCAGTATCACGAACAACAATTCCGTTATTCACCTGATATGCCAAAGGTATGGTATAAAGAGTATCTATTCCCATATTAGAAAAAGATGTGCTAATAACCATATTTGTTCCTGAATGACCAAATAAATTATTGCTAAAAGTGGACTTTACTGCCACGTCTTTAGCTGATGGCTCCCATATTATAATATCATCAACATAAGCATTGTCTCCATCATTACTTCCGAAACCAAGAATATACCTACATGATGATTCAAAGCTAATTTGAAAATTCTGACCTACAAACATACTTAAGTCATATGTTTGTATTTGAAATGGATCTGAATTTGCTGTTATTGGCATAAATACTGAATCTCCATTAAAGTTCTTCAAATAATATGTATTGCTATTTGCATCTGTCAATAAAACTCTAAACCAAGAGGACTTACTATTATAGGAAGAATATTTAGTTTGACGCAGATTAAATTGAAGGTATAATGCAGCTGCACTTGATGCATCAATATTGCAACTACTGGCTGTGGCAATATGAGAAGTATTATTGTAGGCTTGAGTTACAGTAGAAGGTAATGTCCATCCTATATTACTGCCACCACTAAAATTTAAACCTGCAATACTTGTATTTGCGGCTGCGTTAGTAACGCCAATAGAAGATTGAGATCCATTAGTTTCTTTAAATGATATATTAACACCTGTCTCAAAGTTTTCATTAAATGGGAAACTATTAATATTTGGATAATTAACAATACTCTTCTGCAACATTATATCATTATTTGTGTTGCCATCATTTGCAATGCTTATTTCACCATCAAAAGTGTACATTCCATTAGATGAGATATTGTAAGAGTTCGACACCTTAACATTCATCTCATCTCCAACTGTTAAACTACCTGTATTTAAAATATAAGTTATAGTATCTGTTGATATTCCACTTAGGTATATTTTTATTGTAGCATTAGTAGAAGAGAAGTTTAGCGTATTAAGTCCCATATTCTTAATTCTCACAACAATACTATCGGTTGCACTAAAGCTACAGCTTGATTCATAAGGATATACTAATTCCCTTAGACTCAAATCAATTGCAGGGGGGCTAAATTCATCAGCTCCAATACAAGGTGTAGTTGTATTTCTTAAATCATTATCAATATCTATAGTAATACCACTAATTGGAGTGCCTGAATTGTATAAATCAATTCCTTGGGCATGTAGATCAGTTAAACTATTATAATTTGGATTAGAGCTTACAGAATTTTGATTATTATTTATATCTGCAGTCTTTAGTGTAGCTAAATCTGAAATAATTGTCCCCCAATAAACAAAATTTGATGCGCTAGCATCAGCATAAATATTATTATAATCAAAGCTATAACTTGATGGTACAGAAGTAACATATAACGCATATCCTGCCTTTGAGCTTATAGAATTATTCTTTGCAATTATATTAGATCCTCCACTTACATACATTCCTTTGGAAGTTGGCCCTCCATCATTTACATTTATTGAGTTATAAAAAATATCCACATAACTACTTAAATAAATATATATTCCACAATTTACAGAAGAACTTCCAAATGTAGAAGAGAAGTTATTAGATATAATAGAATGATCACCTGATGTTCCACCTCCTCTTAAATACATCCCATAACTTTGGGTACTTGATCTAGTAATAATTTTGTTATTGGAAATTTCAAAATTATTAACCATGGTAAAGTAAATGCTATTTACATTAGTTCCTTGAGTTCCTGAGTTAATTATATTTGAAGAAACCTCAACATTATTTGAGTAGATAGCTTTTACTGCTTGTCCATTAAACCCATTAAACGTATTGTTTAATATACTTATATTATTATTTGTAGATGAAGATAATCCCCCAAAATAAATAGCGCTGTAGCCATCGATAAACTTATTATTATTAATCAAAATATCGTTTATACCCTGCTGATTAGCATAAATTCCACTAGCATTTGTTGTTGAGCTAACAGAGTATCCAATATTAATTATACTACTGCTTAATTCAATATTACTAGCTCCACTTTCTAGAACAATAATACTCCCTGATTGACCTCCAAAATATTTAAGAGTCATATGCTTTATATTTACATACGATGCTCCTATCAACCTTATTATGTAATAATCATTTGGGTCTGAATTGTTTATAACAACCTCTGTACTGTCTAGTTGCGTAGATTGAAAAGTAATAGTATTTATTGCACTAGATCCTACTATTGGGTAAAGGGTTATTACTCCACTATAAGTGCCTGAATCAGCATTAAATACCACAGGTCCACAAACCCCAACTAGGTTTAAATCATCAGCTGCATCAGTAAAGTTTAAATAATCACCATTAATAGAATTTATGCTGTAGTTTCCGCTCATACATATTAGCTTATGCATTGATGCTGTATCATTTTGATGTATAGTATCATTAGTTAATTCTACCCAAGCATCAATATTAGTACTTCCACCTTTGAACATGTGATTCGTAGCTATAGTTACTGTATCAATTTGGTTTTTAGATAAATTACCAGTCCACACAAATGGTGTTTGACTAATGCCTTTTTCTGTCCAATTGATGGTTGCAGAAGTCATATTGCTAAGTCCATAATTCTTTAATACTACTTTTACCGATGTAGCAACAATCGAACTCACATTTCCTGATGGTTCAGCAATTGAAGTTATACCTGCATCTGAATTTGGAGTATTTATAATATTAACTGTTAGAGGAATTAACTCACTGGCACAGGTAGCTAATCCTGTTTGCTTTAATCTAATATTTGGACGATGATTGGAGTTTCCAGTGATTGTAGAATCAACACAACTAAAACTATTATTACCAATATTATATGCAACAGAAATATTTGAGGTTTGTGTATAGTAAACACTAGCAAAATTTGTAGAAGTAGTGTTTTTAAAACAGGTTTCTATAATTAAGCTACTAACTCCATCCCAAATATAAGGGGTAGAGAATTGATGTTCATTCCATCCAAGAACATCTACATAATTACTTTCAGAATAAACAGTTGTTAAACCAGTTTCTAAATTAGCACCAAGCATTGATATTTTTGTGCTATTAGCAATCTTTATGGTATAACTATTTAAAGGTGAACCTACAGGAGATAAAACATTAAATGATAATGATTGTATTGGACCTTGCATCATCCCTAAAGCGCTTAATTCAGAAGCTGTTATTAGGAATTGCATTTTTGCTCCATAGTTTCCTGCTCCATATGGGCTTGGACCAACTGTGCCTGTATTTGTTGATGATGTACCAATAGTATAATTTGATTGGGCAATAGACCTTTGTTCTTGAACATAAAAAGTTGTGGTATCATACAAAGGGTCAGTAATTAAGCCATTGCCTGCGCCTAGGAATTGGTAGCCAAGAGAATCAGAATACCAGAAAACACTATCAATTGCAGTTGCAGATAGCACAGCAGTACTTGCATAATTTACAGTGGATGATATAGTAATTGGATTGCTAGGGGTATAATTAGATAATATTGAATCAACTACTAAGCTATCATTAGCAGAGTATGTATCGTTTGGTACAAATAACTTTGCTGTTATTTCGTAATAAGTTCCATTGGTTCCCGAAACTAAAGATGTTAGCGTATTAAATGTATATATTAAAGTATCGGCAGGGGCAATTGCAGGGGCAATTGTCTCAGCAGTAATATAAGCGTTGTTCCCAACTTTGTAAGTTGCAGTAAATCCTCCAGGAATAGTATCTGTACCATTGTTTACAATTTCAATACTTACAGGAGTAGAAATTAATCCACAACCATCCATTGGTTCTATAATAGCAGATAAGTTTGCATCAATTGTTGGCAAAGGAACATCAACTGTAAGGGGAATTTTAGCACTAACACAGCCATTGCTTCCTGCGGTATGAATCTTAATATTTGGTCTTTTTAATGATGTACTTCCCGAAGGAGAATTGCAGGTCACACTTCCTTGTACTACTGTAAAATAGGGAGTAGCAGTTGTTGTATAAAAAACTTCTGGTGCATTATACACACTTCCTTGAGTACATACTTGAATTAGTAGGTTACTAGTTCCATCCCAGAAGAAAGGAGTTGTAAGAGTATGTGTATACCATGTATCGACACCTGTAATGCCCGTAAAAGCAGAACTATGAACGCTAGTTAATCCACTGGAAATAAAACTTGTATTTAATGATGTATTTGTAACATTTCCCATGCTTATACTAAAATCAGTTAGATTATAACTACTTAAAGTACTTCCCACATGAAATTCAATTGATTCTATTTGCCCTGCGCTTAAGCCTGATGCACTAAGTTCAGCAGCAGTATAAAGAATTTGATATTTACCAGCTCCTTGGGTTCTTCCATAAATTGTCACATCAAATGAACCTGCTGTTGTTGTTCCAAAACCAACAGTTGCTGAGGTAGTAGGAATATAATGACTCGATTGCACATAATATGTTGTAGTATCATACAATAATGGGGTGGTATAATTAACTCCATTCGCAAGACTTACAGTTGTGCTATCATTGGCAAACCAAAATATTGGATCGTTAGAAATAGCTGATAATACAGCTGATGACCCATAATTTATTGTTGTATCACTTACAATTGGTGACGGTAAATATGCTTGAGAAATTACACTTGCATTCATGCTATCATTTATATGAATAGGGTCGGAGCTATGACTTGCTGCAAATGTAAAATTAAAAGTAGAATCTTGAGCACTAACACTAAGGTTAGCAGTTTGATTGAAAGTATAAACTATTGTATCACCAGCGAGTATTGTATCAGTAATAATCTCTGAAATAAAACTACCACCCTCTAATTTAAATGAAGCGGTAATTCCATTAAATACAGAACTCACTCCATAGTTTGCAATCTGAATACTTACCGATTCCGCACTTCCTTTATTACAACCTACCAATGGATCTACCATTGCAATAGGTATTATCTCAATTAATGGTAAAGCAAATAGTTGGCTTAATAAATTATCATTATTAGTTAGAGTATCAGCTGCCAATACAGTATATACATTAAGTGTGTAATCAAGCACTGGCAATGTAATATTTCCTAAGCTTACTGTATCAGTTAGTCCGGCAGCTAATGAACCTGTCCATGTTTGACTAATAGGACTTGCTCCATCTAAAGAGTATTCCACTGCCATTGATGTAATTATTCCTGAGCCATAATTTTTTACAATAGCTTGTAAATTTACTACTCTTAACTGCGTATCAACAGGAAGTATATTTAAAATATTTGAAACTCCAATATCCACAGAAGATATAGTGAATTCATCAGCTCCAATATCTGGATCTGTTGTACTTCTAATGTCACCATCTATATCGTGGGTAACAATTGATATTACAGTAGCAGCACTATCTATATTAGGAGAAAATGAGTGTAGATTTGTACTTGTATAGTATTTTGGATCAAAGGCAATGGAGTTTACATCCTGTGATGAGGCGCCCCTAATACCCGTAATGCCCGTATTAGTTTGAACAATTGTTGTTCCCCATTTTGTAATATTTACTCCATTGGAATAATAGTTATTATAATCTATAGTGCCAATATTTGTAACGCTATTAGTTAAGGCATAACCTCCACCAAAGTTAGCAAATATATTATTTTTAATATCAGTATTTGAACTACTTCCACCTATGGAAATTGAAGCAGCTAAGCTACTTCCTGTATTAAGTGAAATGGAGTTATTATAAATATTACAATCAGTATTTGACATAAAGTAAATACCACTAGCATAAGAGCTTGTAGAATTACCATTAACACTTATCATATTATTAATAACATTGGCAAATCCATTAGTGCTTATAGAACTTTGATTTAAAGAAATTCCGTAACCACTGCTATTAAGGTTAATATCTATTATATTGTTTTTAATAGTGTAATCAATAACAGTAAATAATCTAATTCCAGTAATATAGGTTTGTGCAATTGCATTATAGGGTCGGCTTATAGTATTTCCTTCAATAATAAGCTGTTCTTGATTATAGGCGCCAATTGAAGTGCCGTTTGCTTTTAATATATTATTGTTTGTTATTATATTGTGCGATTGTTTAGAACTATATGATCCATATAGGTATATTCCAGAATTTCCACCAATAATAGAATTGTTAGATATACTATTGTATTCCGAACTAGGACCATTAATATAAATACCATAAGTATCATTATAAGCACCTATTGGAGCTTTAATTTTGCATGAATCAATCTCAATATGATTTGAACTATTGAAGATATTTATTGCTGTCGCAGACGTTGTTCCTGAAGATTCAATACTAATACCTTTAATACTAATATGATCAACCTTATCAAAACCAAGTACAAAATTATTGGGAGATACAGGTGCAAATTTAATTAGTACATCATTTACATTAGAACTTGCCGAACGAATTGTTAATGTATTAAGGGAATCTAAACCATTTATTAATTCTGAAAAATGAAGTTGCTCATTGTATATGCCAGGATTAACGTAAATAGTTGTTGATGCACTTATACCACAGTTATTTAAGGCTGTCATTAGTTGTGCGAAATTCAGAAAATCTGATAAAGAACCTCCAAGAGTATAGTTTCCGTGGAGCATTTCGTTGCATGCATAAAAGGAATATGATAAAGTATCATTACTTTGATCTTGATCTAAAGAATCGTTTGGAGAATATGTCCAAGCGGTTATACTATGAGATCCTTGAGAAAATATTTGACTTCCAACATTAAAGGTATCACTTAATTGATCTAGTGAAAGAGAACCATTCCATATATAATTTGCTTGACTAATACCATCTAGCTTCCACCCTATTTGGGCTTTTGTTAGTAGGGAATCCCCTTTATTTGCAATACGTAACGAAATTGGAATTGATGAACTAGTTGAAGTAATACTTAAAGGACTTGCAACACTCTGCATCTTTGCATCATATGCAAATGGCACTGGTAGGCTAGGATCACGATCTGTATGAAAAAATATGCAGTTATTCATTGGGTTACTAGCAGTATTGCTATTAATTGAAGCATCTGTTGCAATTATATGGTAGCAAACATCTGTATTATATGATTGACTAGGAATTATACCTTTATATGTATCTGTTGCTATTTGATTCATTACTACAGTATCATAAATTCCGGCAATTTCGTATACAATACTAGCACTACTAATCCCCGAACTATCAGTAATAACAGCCGAAATATCATATGGACCATTAGAGTATATTGTATCTATTGGATAAGGAGTTATAATACTAATGCTCGGTGGAGCAAGTTCAGAACTTGAAGCTATTACTTCAATATCATCTATTAACCAGCCATAGTTGCCTTGTGATCCATTATTATTCATATCAGCAATCACAAACCTAATTTTTGCTTGAGTCTTATTGGCAAGTATTGAACTTAAATCAAAAGCTTCACCAATCCACCATGAATTTTGTGGAATAGTTAAGCTATTTGCGGCATCCCAACGTAGTGCATAGGATAATGTATTAAATTTATTTCCAACATTAGCAAATTGACCATTACCTAGGTATGAACCACCAAGTACTCTTGTCCAAGTAGAACCATTATCACCACTTGCTTCTATATAGCCACCATCCAAAAAATGCAGCTTACAGATATGGTTGAATTGTAGTAATATATAGCTATTACCACTAGTAGAAAAAGTGTTGGTAGTTAGGTATGCAGTATCGCCTGCAGCAACAATATTTGCTGAATCGCAGTATATGCCACTATTTGAAAAGCTACTACTTCTAGCCCAGCTTGTTGTACCACTTGATGTTACATCTAAAGGAAGGGTTTCAAAGTCTTCACTAAATTTTACTGTTTGAGCTTGAGAAAACCCATAAAATACTAGAAATAAAACTAAAAATAAATTCTTCATGTTTCAAAATTTTTAATGTTGATTATATTCGATAATTGAATTACAAAAATAATTATTATTATCCAATATAAAAAGGTGTTTGGGGCTGAGAATATACTACAAGCCTACAATTTAGATACTACAAAAGTGACTATTGCTAGTTTAATAGATTAAAGATGGGAAAATATACTAAACTATAATGATTGAATAAACCGAATAAGATCAACTGATTTGGGAAGCTGAAGTTTCTTTTTAATGCGTAATCGAGTTGCTTGGGCAGCACGAATATTAATATTCAATATGCTTGATATTTCATTGGAAGATAAATTGAGCTTTATATATGCACAAAACCTAATATCATTTGTTGTAAGTTCACCACTTAATTTATTGAGCTTAATAAAAAAGTCTGGATGAACCTGTTCAAAATGAAGTTTAAAACTATCCCACTTACTATTAGTTCTATCAATATTTGATAGCTTTGATATTAATTCCAGCAGTTCTTGTTTTATTGTTTCAGTATTGTCCTCATTATCTATTATATCAAGTATATTGTTTATATCATCATAAGTTTCGGAATAAACAGTTTGGTCAATTAAATTAGCAACTAATTCTCTATTCTTTCTATCTAGTGTAAGGGTTAATACATTCATACTATCCTGCATTTTTTTTACTTTTAGCTTATACCGTGAGTATGTTATAATCAAAATAAAAATAACCAGAACAAGTATTATTGCTAAAGAAATTATCACAATAGTTCTACGATAAAGCTTCACAGCAATTATTTTAGTTTGAGCTTCTTGAATTTCTATTTCATGGCCCCAATTAAGAGTGTTTATCTTTTGCATATAATCACTTTTAGCAAGTGAGTCACTAAAAACAACATATTTTTTATAATAAACATATGCCGAATCATATTGTGATTGCCGAGCATAAACTTGAGCAATTTCTTTTAAATCTTGTTGGAGGTAAGTTGATAATCCATTGCTATTACTACTTATATTTATACTTTTATGATAATACTCTAAAGCATTAATATTATCATTTAATGAAGTGTAAATAATCGCAATATTGCCAAAAATTGCAGCCTCTGCTTGTTCGCTATGCACAAACTCATTTAACTTATAAGCTCGCTGATAATACTCTAAGGCTTTTTTACTATTTTTCTGTTTTCTATTTGACTCACCAATATTAATAAGAGCATATATCATCTGCAATGTGTCATCTATTTCAACAGCGATATCATAGTATTTATTAAGATAAACTATTGACTCTTCTAAATCACCTTTGCCCTGAAGTGCATTTCCGATTGCATTATAAATTATTGCCTTATCAAGCAGATTATCGCCTTGTTGCGTAACTTTTTCTCCTCTGTACAACACCTCTAAAGCTTTATCGTACTCCTTCAATTCTTTATAAACTAGTCCTGCACCATAATTTGCATTAATAATTAGATTTTTAAAGTCATGTTCTATTCCTAATTGTTCTGCAGATGAGAAATTATCTAAGGCTTTTAAATATAATCCAAACCTCAAATAAACCTGTCCTTTTACAATATGCTGCTTTACTATAGATAGGAAATCATTTTCGATATTTGCTTGAATTTCCGCCATTTGTGCATACTCTAGAGCTAGTAAAAATGAATCATTATATAAATAATAAAGAGCAATATAGCAGTGTTCATATGCACTAAGTCCATTTTTATTAATGCTAAACTCATAAATAAGTGAGTCCGCTTTTTCTTTTGACCTAAAATTTGTACCACGTTTTGAAAAGGCAGGGTTATTAATAAACGTAAGCATTAGCAAGCCAATAAGCAAATGTTTTCCATATGTTTTCAATATTCTTATCATTAGTATCTATTGTTGACCTAACATTTTAGTATACATAATTATATTCCTTGTATATACTTCACAAAATCAGTTTCCGGACTCAAATTAAGTTTCTTCTTAATTCTATACCTAGAAGTTTGTATTGCTCTATTGCTAATATTTAAAATATTAGCAATGTCTTTTGTTGATAAATTCAGTTTTATATATGCACAAATGCGCAAATCATTTTGAGTAAGGGAATTCTCACTTAGTAAAAGCTTGTCAAAATAATCAGGGTGTACTTGTTCAAAATGCATCTTAAAACTATCCCAACTCATTTCTGCTTTCTTTTTTTTCGATAAATCCTTTTTTAGGCTTAATATATATTGCTTCAAAGAACTTAAGTCCTTATCCTTTTTAAGTGAGCTTATATTATTTCTTATGCTTTCATATATCTCATATTGCTGATTTTGATCCATAGCTATTGATACTAACTCTTTATTTTTTTCTTCAATTGTCATATTAAGAGCAATTGTTTCTTTAGCATAAGTTATTGATTTAAGCTTGTTTCTAGAGTATGTAACAATTAGTAATACAGCAATTAATATTACTAAGAAGATTGAAAAAATCAAAATAAGGGTTCTATTCCATAGTTTCTGTGATAAAAATTTTGCTTGAGATTCGTATTCAATCGCCTTATATTCTTCAATCAAGTTATCCATTGATTTCAGCCTGTCTTGCTCGTAAATAGAGTCCCTTATAGCAATATATTTTACATATTGTATATAGGCAGAATCATATTGAGAATTCTCTGCAAAGGAATCAACCAAAGCTAAATAATGATTGCTTAATGTTTTAGTTTTATTGTCGGTTGGTAGAATTAAGCTGTCGATATTAGATGAAACAACGTTCGCTAGTACGCCATTGCTAATCGTTATAACAATAGTAATAATTAATAAAAGCCTATTTATATATATAAGAGTACGTTTATTCATAATTCCATTGCAAAGATATTAAAATTTAAACGTATTGGTTGAGTAATATTAATGCTGAGTATCCTCTGTAAACTTCCCAGCAGGGTAAACATACCTTAAATAACAAATACTATTAAGGTAATTCTAAAAACTATCAAGTACTTGCTACACTGCAAAAGATAATTCCAAAAAAGTCATCTAATTACGACAGTAAAAGATACATAGTGGTTTGGCAACAATTAATATGCACCTGCCCTTAAATTCCTAAGCTTTGGCTTATATGGTTATCTTTTATTTCGATTTATCTTCTATATTAGTTACTTAGTTTAGACTGGTTCTGTACTTGTTCCAACAATGCCAATATTGTATATCTTTGTTTATAATTTTTTATTCTAAAAATTAAGCACAACTCATATAGAATATCATAAAGATTATATAGATAACTTATTAAACCACGTAGCTTAAGTACTGTAGATTATGAAAATATATATACTAAGTATATTATTAGTTTTATCATATTTCTTTGCCAATGGCCAAGAAAGGCAAAGAGCCTTTGTTGATACTTTGGATAATGCATTTGATATTAGTCATTATTTATATAATTTGCATGGCTTATTGCCAGTAGTATCACCTATAACCGAACCCGCGGTAGGCTATGGTGCTGCTGTTGCCGGATTGTTCTTTATTCCCAAAACAGACACTATAAATAAGGGCTTTAAAATGCCTGATGTAGTTGGTATTGCGGGTGGTTATACCGAAAATACTACATGGTTTGCTGGCGGGGGTTATGCTGGTTTTTGGCGACAAGATCATATTAGATATCGTGGTGTTTTGGGTTATGGAAATATTAAACTAAAGTATTATGGTAAAGGATCTGACTACTTATCAAATAATCCTGTTAATTTTTCCATAGAAAGCTATTTCTTTCTTCAACAAGCAATTTTTAGACTCGGCAACAGTAAATTCCTCTTGGGAGGAAAATATCAATTGGGAAAATCAACGATAACTATCTTCGAAAATCCTCAACTCCCTATTAACCCAAAGGATATTGAACTTACAAATAGTGGTATTGGGCTTATTGCAGAATATGAAAATTTTGACAATATTTTTTCTCCGACAAAGGGCCTACGTATTAACCTAACTTACGATCAATTTTTAGAATTTATTGGGAGCGATCGTAACTTTGGCAAATTAAGTTTATTCGCTCTTGATTATCATAATGTATTGAAAAACAGGTGGAATTCTGGATTTCGCTTCGAATCACAATTATCTTTAGGCGAAGCGCCTTTTTATATGCTTCCTTTTGTATCTTTGCGCGGAGTTCCTGCAATGCGATATCAAGGTGAACTAACTACTTTGATTGAAACCGAACAAGAGTTGATTTTATCAAATAGATGGAGTTTAGTAGGCTTTGGAGGCTTTGGCCACGCATTCAAATCATTCGACGAATTGGACAAAGGATCAATGGTATGGAATGCAGGCTCCGGATTTAGATATAAAATAGCTCGTATGTTTGGGCTTAAAATGGGAATTGATATAGCAAGAGGACCTGAAAATTATGCAATATATGTGGTATTTGGCAACTCTTGGATGAAATAAATTAATAAATAATAATATACTATGAAGAAAATTGTACTTCTTATAAT
>JAOZPM010000173.1:0-4972 GCA_029932765.1 Bacteroidales bacterium
ATTATATTTAAAGAAAGAGTTACCCACCAATCTTTTTCAATTGCAGAAGAAGATAATCCAGAACGTTCACTTGTTTGGTTAAAAACATTTAACTTGTCGGTATTACTCAGTTTTATAAATTTTTCCATGCTAATTATCTTTCATTATTTCAGCTATCCAAGCAGGTGCCAGTTTAATATCATGTTCTATATTTTCCTTTTTTTCAAGCTTTAAATGATTCTTAATTCTATTTAATTGCTCGTCTGTGATATTATCTTTCCCTATTTCTTTAAGGGCTTGTATAACTAAACTTGTAATTTCTCCTTTTACAGCTAAGTTTTTTGGAGTAGTTCTTTTAAATTTTAAAGTTCTTTTGCCTACAACAATGGTTCTAGCTGTTCCATCTGTTAAAAATATTATGTTCATAGGTATCTGGTTAGATAAACCAAGTTGATTAAGCGCTTTAATTCCCGTTGGTATAATTCTAGCTTTATCACGTTCAGCAATTGCATTAGCAATGTCTTCTATTGAAGGGTATAAAACACCTAATAATTTATCTTGTTTTGGGTAAAGATATATTCCATGAGCTAGTCTTACTAAAAACTTTTTATTTTTAAGTCTTAGTAAAGATTTTTTTACAGCTTCAACATTTCCAAAATCATCAAAGTTTGAAGGAAATATAATACTTCCCTTTTTCATTGATTTTATTTTGTTTTCAATTCTATTTTGAACTGATTCTGTCATAGTTTATTTCTTTGTCCCAAAAGTAATAAATATTTGGGACGAAAATTTATTTTTATAATATTTTTTTAAGAATGAATGAAAATTAAAAGAGCTTTAATGCGGCTTAGTTTTTTTTTATTTGCTTATGGGTAACGGAAGTATACGCATCAACTCCTATTTTTCTACAATATATCTCTTTTTACTTGATAATCGGTACTCATAAATTTTGACATATGTTATTGCGCGTCTGACGTCTTGGTTAGCAAACGATATTTTTAATACCCTAATGCTCCACGGTATAAATTTGCAATCTTATATAAAGGGCTTTTGCCAACTTTATTATCATTCTTATCCAACAAAACACCTATTTTTATTAAATTATCCGCTATTATTTTAACCTCTTTCTTACTACATCCCCAATAATCTTTTAATTCTTCTGAAGTTGAACTAACTTTTTTCTTTTTCAATCGATAAATAAAGGTTTGTAATTTAGGATATTCAGACAAAATTGTATCCAGTTTTGTTTTCGATACTTCTTTTAATGCTTTCCATAAAGAAGCTTCACTTATTAAGAATTTAACTTCTTTTTCTCCTTCTTCAAATGGGATTTTAATTTCTTGTTTTATTGCTGAATTAATGAGGTGTATTAATTCTCTAGGAGAGATATTATTGTTACCATCTTCTATTTTACTAATTAACCAATTGAAAGAAAAAACTCCGTTTTGAGATATTTCTTGAGGAAATATTCTATTAAATAAATAAGTATAGTCTTCTTTTGTAATTAAGTTTTCACGCTTAAGTCCTAGATACTTTATTAATTCATCATTTTTAATAAAACGTGTCATTATTAAATGAAACAAGGAATCTTCATCCCAAGTTATTAACTCTTTCCTTGTTAAATGACTTGACTCCCTAAACCCATTATCGATTATTCTATTCCATATATCATCCCTAAAAAAAATTAGTAATCGTATATTTTCATAACCCATCAGGTCAATATAAACTTGAAACAATGTTTTTAAAGCGTTTGCTTCTAGCTGGGGAATTTTTGCTTGTTATTTAGCCCCAGATGGCGCACTAATGATTTAAACGCTGGTGCGCCACCAATGTCATTAAGTTAAGGATATAAATATTTAGTAATTAGCCGAATCCACAAATTATAGCTCCCGAACTTTAAGCTAGTTATAACGCCCCATTTGCTAAATTGAAAAAGCACAGAACAGTATACTAGCAAATATGTTATTTTTAGTTAATGTCCGTCCAACTATTTTAATAAGCGTACATTTGCACTTTATATAATAAAGAACATATGGCATCATTTTCAAAATTAGGAGTAAAAGAGGAATATATAGAAGGATTGAAAGAACTTGGGATTAAAAAACCAACTGAAATTCAAGAAAAAGTAATTCCAACATTAATAAATTCCAAAACCGATCTAATTGGTTTAGCACAAACAGGAACAGGAAAAACCGCGGCCTTTGGCTTACCTTTACTACAAAGTATAGACACTTCTTCAAAAGAAGTTCAAGGTTTAATCTTAACACCAACACGTGAATTGGCACAGCAAATTAAAAAACATTTATTCAAATACACAAAATATGTAGATGAAAAAATCTTTTTAGAAGGCGTATATGGTGGCGAAAAAATTGATATTCAAATTAAAAACTTATACCGAACTACACATATAATAATTGCTACTCCTGGCAGATTGATTGATTTAATAGAAAGAAAAGTTGTTAAACTAAATCATGTTAAAACCATAGTTTTGGATGAAGCAGATGAAATGCTGAGCATGGGCTTTAAAGATGATTTAAATACTATTTTAAAATATACTAGTGGAATTAGTAATACGTGGTTATTTTCAGCTACAATGCCTAAAGAGATTAAACGTATTGTTGAGTCTTATATGGCTGTAGATGCCGTTAGAGTTACAATAAATGAAAACTCTATTGTAAATGCGAATATTACACATCAATTTATTAAAGTTGAAATAAAAGACAAGGTAGATCTGATAGTTGATTTGATAGAAGAGATAGGCGATGACAGAGGTATTATTTTTTGCAGAACAAAAGCTGGAACGCAAAAGTTAGCGGAAGTTTTGAAAGAAGAAGGCTTTTCTGTGGGAGCTTTGGAAGGTGATATGCAACAACGTGACCGCGAAAAAGCAATGCGTGCTTTTAAAAATGGCAGTACTCAAATATTAATTTCAACCGATGTTTCGGCAAGGGGAATTGATGTTAGTAATTTAGCATTTGTACTTCATCACCAATTACCTGAACAATTAGAATATTATACGCACCGTAGTGGAAGAACTGCAAGAGCAGGAAAAAAAGGAAATTCAATAGCTTTGATAACCCCCGGTGAATTATCTAAAATCCATGAAATTCAAAAGGAATTAGGAATTAGATTTCATGAATTAAAAAGATAGTATAAAACTCAATTTAAGACCATACAATTTTGTAGAAACAACGAGCAAGAATGCCCATTGTACATAGTGGTGTAATGGCCATTCTTGGCCGTTTCTTTTATTGATAATAAAAGCAAGTGTTATAGTCTATTTTCAAAAGAGCTATTTTTTAATAACGAATTTGAAATGATATAAGACCCCTTATTAATTGTTTCTTTCAATATCTCTAATTTATCAATTAGAAATCAATTTGTAAAGATTAAATTAAAGATGTGAATTATTTATTTCACATTACTACTTATTTAGTTATCTTTGCACGACCAAAAATTTAGTAGTTTAGAATATAAACAATATATATGCATATAACAAATAGCTACATTACCGAAGCTAACGTGCTAAGTATCAATACGATTAACATTATTACAAACAACAAATATAAAATTAAAATTTAAATCAATAACATCAAGTCATGAGAAAACTTTTTGCATTACTGACAATGACGGCCTTACTAAGCTTCGGCCCAATCAATCAGACTTTTGCTCAAGATCAAGCAGAAGAAAACCAAGTAGAACAAACTAATCCTGAAGCTACTACCGAAGTAGACAGCCTAAGCGCAGAAGCCGACACTACAGCAGTAGAAGAGGTAGTTGCAGAGGAAGCAATTCCTTCAGCAGACTTAGCAGATGAAGAATTAATTGCTAAAGATGAAACTTTTCACCAAATATTGAAAAGATACTTTATTGAGGGATCAGCAGGATTTATGGCTACAGTATTACTAGCTCTTATATTAGGTCTTGCCTTAGTAATTGAGCGTATTATTTATTTAAACCTTGCTACAACAAACTCTAAAAAATTATTAGTTTCTATTGAAGATGCTCTTAAGAATGGTGGAGTAGACAGTGCTAAAGACATTTGCCGTGACACTCGTGGTCCTGTTGCTAGTATCTTCTATCAAGGATTAATGAAATACGACGAAGGATTAGACCAAGTTGAGAAATCTCTTGTTGCTTATGGCAGCGTGCAGATGGGTCGATTAGAGAAAGGTCTATCTTGGATTTCATTATTTATCACTCTTGCGCCAATGCTTGGTTTCATGGGTACGGTAATTGGTATGATTCAAGCTTTTGATATGATTCAGCAAGCTGGAGATATTAACCCAACAGTAGTTGCTGGTGGTATTAAAGTAGCACTTCTTACAACTGTATTTGGTCTTATTGTAGCTATTATTCTTCAGATGTTTTATAATTACCTTATATCGAAGATTGATAGTTTAGTTAATGATATGGAAGATTCTTCTATCACATTTCTAGATATATTAGCTGATAACAAAAAATAATTAGAAACTATGGATAATGATATATTAGTTAAAGTAACAAAGTATTTCGTATACCTTATGATGGTAGCTGGTGCAGTAATGACTGGCTTAATAATAAGTAATGCAGATGCTATGAGCACAGACCCCGCTTTGGCTGCATCAATATTAGATCCTACTTTTCTTCTTGGAATAGGTTTATTAGGTATAGGCATAATTGCTACCCTAGGATTTGCAATTGCACAAATGGTTTCTGAACCAAAGTCTGCAATTATGGTTCTTGGAAGTATTGCCGGTCTTGGACTTATTTATTTCCTAGCATATATTAGTGCTTCAGGAAATGTAGACGCAAAAGTATATACGGAATTTAATATTGACAGCGCAACGTCGAAATTAATTGGATCATTAATTTATTTAGTTTATTTCCTTGGAGGGTTGTCAATTTTGACAATATTAGCTTCGGGGGTAAATAGTCTAATGCTAAAGAGATAAAATATGACTCGTGAAACCCCCGAAGTAAGTGCTGGCTCAATGGCCGACGTAGCATTCCT